>JBEDBF010000052.1:0-10964 GCA_041177405.1 Chloroflexota bacterium
CCACGGATCCAGGCTGGGGCGTGGTCAGCGTCCCTGGTCGACTGCATCCGATCTTTGCGCTGCTCGCGGCGGGGAGCCTTCTCTATGTCGGCTCACGACTCTCGCGCACGCGCAGACTGCTGCTGCACACCGCTCTCTTCATTGGCGCAGGGTTCCTTGGAGGGTTTGTTGGCGGTGGTGCAGGATTCGCCGAACGCTTCGCCCTGGCGATTGTGGGGCTGCTGCTCTATCTCGGGGCGTATCGCTCGCGAACGGGTGAGATCTAGCTAGGCGTTCTTGCCGTTCAGGCGTTCTTCCGGTTTACTGGACGAGGTCGGCTTGCGCGTGTGAGCTTCACCTCAACGATCGCCCGCATCCCATCCTCTGCCGCGCGTACCAACTCGCGCATCTCTGCTGGAGTGTTCACGCCATAGACCCAGTGGCCACGGATCGTTCGGACGAGCAGCCCGCAGATCACACGCGTCTCAGCGGCGCTGTAGCCTCGCGCACGGAAGAGGGGCCCTACCCAATCGACGTAACGATCGATGTTGGCTTCGAGAATCGTGCGAATGGCAGCCCGTCCCTGCTTTGTTGAGTTGATATAGGTGATGATGTCCCAGCGCGATGAGGTATCAAGATGCAACTTCCCCATTCCCATGACAAGCCCGTGAAGTTCATCGCGCCAGTTCGCCTCAGTCCATGGCGTCGTTGTGTACTTCATGAGTGCAGGCCACCAAACCTTCACCCACTCCTCATAGATCTCGGCGAAGATGGCATCGCGATCATCGAAGAACTGGTACGCCGTTCCGGCGGCGATCTTCGCCTTGCTGGCGATCATCTGCATGGTGATGCGACTCTGCCGCCGAGAGGATCTGCTTCCGCGTGCGCAACGAACGCTCTTGGCTTGGGATGCGGCGGCGTCCTGGAATCCAGTCGCCGAGCGGGAACGGCGCGGGCTCAAGCTGCGTGCCTGGCTCCACCACAATCTTCCCCTTAGTGACGCGAGTTGATGACTTCATGAACGGAGTGTCGCAGGTCTGACCCAGCACGCAACTTACTGTCAATGTTTTGCGAAGAGATTTCATATCCCACGCTCAGCGTGTTGGTTTCTTCACATGACAGCCGTGTTGGTTTCTTCACATGACAGCGCCTGAGAAACGTGAGGATTTTGATCGCCCCCCCCGAACGGGGATGGAGAGCGGTCAGTCAGCGGCGCGTCGGAGGGTGCGAATCAGCGCTTCTGCGGCGTTCGCGCCAGGGGCGCCAGTGACGCCACCACCGGGATGGGTGCCTGCGCCGGAGAGGAAGAGTCCCTCGATCGGCGTCTCGTAGCGGCCAATGCCGTAGAGCGGACGCCACTGTGCAAACTGATCGAACCCTTCGTTGACGTGCATGGCGTGCCCACCTGTTGCACCCCAATCGTTCTGCAGATCCGCTGGCGTAATAAGTTGGCGCGCGCTGATGAGATTTGTGATGCCCGGGGCAACCTGTTCCAACTGATCCACCACGCTGTCTGCGAACGACTTGCGTGTGGCCTCATCCCACTGGCCGCCTTTGAGCTCCGCGGGTGCGTACTGGACCACGCAGCTGACAATGTGACGCCCATCAGAGGCGAGCGAAGGATCAATGAGCGTTGGGATGAGCGCTTCGATGATCGGAGTCTCACTGATGCGACCGTACTTGGACGCATCGAATGCCTTCTCAATGCCGAGGATGCTCTCCAAGATCACGATGCGACCGCGCAGTTTCTCCTGAGCCGACTCACCCTTCCCTGCGGCGGTGAAGGTGGGGAGCTTGTCGACAAGAAGATTCAACTTGGCGGTGACGCCGGTGCTGCGCGTGGCGCGCAGACGACGTCGTAGGTCGGGTCCGGTGGCCTCCACGCCGAGCAGGCTCAGCAGCGTGGTCTTTGGATCAAGTGTCGAGAGCACGTACGGTGCGGCGATCTCTTCACCACTGGCGAGTGCTACACCAGTCACTCGACCGTCCTGTTCAGTAATGGCGACGACCTTTGCGCCAGTGCGCACCTCTGCACCGAAGCCACGCGCCGCGTCGGCGAGTGCGGTGGCGAGCGCGCCAGGTCCACCAATTGCAACGACGGTCTGTCCTGCAGCGCCGCCATCGGCACCGTCACCCGTGATGCCGTCAAAGAGCATCGTGGCGGCGGTGCCAGGGCTCATCGGGCCAACCGCGTTGTAGATTGCGCCGCGCCAGGCGAGCATCGCCAACAGGTGTTCGTCTTCTTGAATGTACTCGCCCACAAAGTCCGAGGCGGACATTGGGAGGATGCGCAGGATCTCGCGACCGTCGCCCTCTTTCAGTTCGGTGAACGGCTTGCGGAAGGCGAATCCGGCGAGCATCTCTGCAACCGACTTTCCTCCGTCAAGGCTTGGTGGCACACCGTCGAGCACCTGCTCAAAGTAGGCGCCGATGCGTCGGAGTCGACCATCCAACTTGAGGAAGCCCGCCGCCGTCTTCTTTCCGTTCGGGCGCTGCTCTAGTTCGTCGGCACTTCGCTTCGGGTCGCGGTAGAGCGTGATTGAACTGCCGTCAGTCGGATGCGGTGCGAAGGAGCGCACCTCTGGCTCGACGAGTCGCACACTGCCAGCAAGTCCAAGGTCGCGCGCCACGCGCGGGCGGAAGCGACCAACGGTGTGCGCGAGCATCGGCGCCTTCACGCCATCAATGTCCGCCGTGAGCGCCATGCCGCCGAGTTCGCTTCGTGCCTCAAGGAGGATCGTCTTGATCCCTGCACGCGCGAGGTACGCCGCTGCCACGAGCCCGTTATGACCGCCGCCAAGGACGATCACGTCGGCGCTGTTGCGCGCCTTCTGCTCGGTAGGCGCCGTTGACTTCTTCTTCGCGGCCATTACCTATCCCCGTCCTTTGACTTCAAGATCTCAAGCGCCGCCAGCCGGCCAGGAGCCGCCATGATGCCGCCGCCTGGATGTGCTGAGGAGCTGGCGAGCCAGTAGTCCTTGATCGGCGTCTTGTAGCGCGCCCATCCGCTGACCGGTCGGTTGAACGCCATCTGCTGCACCAAGATTTCGCCCTGGAAGATGTTCCCTTCGGTCAGGCCAATCGTTCGCTCAAGGTCGAGCGGTGTCATGATCTGTCGGCCGACGATCTTGTCACGGAAGTCCGGTGCAAATTCGGAGATCGTGTCAACCACAAGGTCGCCGAAGCTCTCCTTGATGTCATCCCATGTGCCGTGCTCTGGCGCTAACTTATGCGGCGCGTACTGCACGAATGCGGTGGCGACGTGCTTCCCTGGAGGTGCCATCGATGGGTCCACCAGTGTTGGGATCAGCATGTCCAAGAACGGACGGTGACTCGGATGTCCGTGCTTTGCGTCGTCGTACGCCTTCTCCATGTAATCGGGGCTCGGGGAGATGCTCACGGTCCCCATCAGATGCCCTGTCCCTGGAGGGGCGGCGGTGAAGGTGGGGAGGCCATCAAGTGCGAAGTTCACCTTGGCACTTGAGCCGCGGAACTTGAAGTTGCGAATAGCGCGCTCAAAGTCGTTCGGCAGCGAGCCGGAGGGGAGCATATCCAAGAAGGTGTGCTTCGCATCAGCGGCGGAGACCACCGTGTCCGCATGAATCTCTTCGCCGGACTCAAGCACCACCCCAATCGCGCGCTCACCCTTCAGCAGGATCTGCTTGACGGGCGCGTCGGTGCGGATCTGTGCACCGTGGAATCGCGCCGCGTTGGCGAGGGCGGTCGCAACGGCGCCGGTCCCACCCTGTGGCAGCGCCCACTCACGGAAGGAGCCGTCAATCTCACCGAAGTAGTGATGCAGGAAGACCATCCCCGTCCCCGGCGACTTGATCCCAAGGAACGTACCGATGATTCCTGAGGCAGACATGGTGCCCACGAGTGGCTCACCCTCAAACCAGCGGGAGAGGAAGTCGTATGCGCTCCCGGTGATCAGATCGAGCAGCGCGCCCTTGGTCCGCAGCGGCAGGTGGCCAAACTCTTTGGCGAGACCCGCATAGGCGAGCCACTCGTGGGGGTCGCCGTACGGATCTGGTGCAGGAATATCAATGGCGGGACGAATGAAGCGCGTGATGTCGGTGACGGTCTGCTTGAAGTCGTCGTAGTTGTCCGCGTCCCTGTGCGACCACTTACGAATCTCGCGGATCGTGTCCGCGTGATCCGTGCGCCGATCAAGGTAGCCGTCCCAGTGCGCCGTGTACGTTCCAACAGATGGGGCCATCTGCAGGCCGTGCTTCGCAAGGTCGAGCTCGCGGATCACCGCTGGTCGCAAGAGGCTCACCAAATACGAAGCAACGGAGAACTTGTAGCCCGGTACCGGTGACTCGGTGAGCGTTGCGCCACCAAGGATGGAGCGTCGCTCGAGGACGAGCGTGTTCAGTCCAGCCTTCGCGAGGTAGGCGGCGGTGGTGAGTCCGTTATGTCCGCCGCCAATGACGACCGCGTTGTACCGTTCCGCCACTGACCCTCCCAGACTCGCCCCGAATCGCTAGGATGCGGGTGCGGGCAATGGTACCGCCCAGCGAGAGTTCAGGAGAGGAGGAGTCGCATGACGCTTGAAACGCCGTTCCACCCTCGGACCGCTGAACTCAACCAAGCACGCCGATGGCGCAAGTGGTCGGGCTTCTTCATTGCCGACTCGTATTTCCCAGCGCACGACTTGGAGTACCACGCAATCCGCTTCTCCGCCGCACTCTTCGACGTCACTCCAATGTGCAAGTACCGCGTCAGCGGTCCAGATGCGGCGAAGCTCGTGGATCGCGTCATCACGCGACGCGTCGATCGCATCAAGCCGATGCGCGCCATCTACACGCCCTGGTGCGATCACGATGGCCGCGTCCTTGACGACGGCACCGTCGCGCTTCTCGCTGACGGCTCCTACTTCTGGACCGCCGCTGAGCCGCAGCACGGATGGCTCGACGCCGCAAGCGAAGGTCTCAACGTCACTATCGAAGATCTCACCGAGCGGCTCTGCGCCCTCTCACTGCAAGGGCCATGCTCGCGTGACGTGCTCTCCGGTGCGGTCGGTCGCGACATGTCCGACCTCTTCGGGCGCGCCGACGTGAGCATTGCGGGGGTGCCCGTCAGCATCTCGCGGACCGGCTACTCGGGAGACCTTGGGTACGAACTCTGGATCCCGTTCGAGCAGGGGCTCCCCGTCTGGGATGCCCTCATCAAGTCGGGCGAGAACTACACCCTGCGCGTCGCTGGGATGGAGGCGCTCGACGTAGCACGACTTGAAGCGGGCCTGATCATGGCGGGGGTGGACTATCACTCCAGTCGCACCGCACGACACCCAAGCCTCGCCGTCTCGCCGTACGAGATTGGAATGGATCGCCTGGTAGACCTGGACAAGCCTTCATTCATTGGAAAGCGCGCACTCATGGATGAGGTTGCCTCGGGCGGTCCAGCCAACCGACTCGTTGGCCTTGAGCTTGATCTGAACGTCTTCGAAGGCGCCTATTTGGATCTTGGCTATGCGATTGAGCACCCGCTCCGCGCTTGGCGCCACGTCACCCCACTCACACGCAAGGGCGAAACGATTGGCCGCGCAACGAGCGGCACCTTCTCGCCACTCTTGAAGCGCTCGATCGCCCTCGGCTTCCTCCCATCAAAGCACGCGGAGGTTGGCAGCAGCGTCGGCATTGAGTGGCAGATTGAAGAGACGCGTCAGCAGATCCCCGCCACCGTGGTGCCGCTCCCCTTTTTAGATCTTCCGCGCAAGCGAAGCTAGCGCAAGCGTAGCGAGCGCAACCGCGCCGTTAGAGGCGCGCCGCTCGCTCCACTGGAATCTCCCACGCGTCGGCCACACAAGCCGCGCTGAGCACTTCGCTCGGCGCACCATCGCCGACAATCCGGCCCCCCTTCATCACGATCGCTCGCGGGAAGAGGTCGCGCACCATATCAAGTTCATGAAAGATGGCCACCACGGTGCGTGCACGATCGGCGAGTGAGACCAGGAGATCCGCGATCTCCACCCGATGCTTCAGGTCAAGGTGAACGGTCGGTTCATCAAGCGCGAGGATTGGCGTCTCTTGTGCGAGCCCGAGCGCAATTGCGATCAGCTGCCGCTCCCCCGCGCTCAGGGTGCGCACATCACGCGCCGCAAGGTGTGTGGCACCGACGCGTTCAAGCGCCGCCGCCGCGCGATCGTGATCGTGCGCTGTTGGTCCACCCGGCCCACTCCCGTGCGGGAGACGGCCGAGTGCCACGAGCTCATCAGCACGTGTTGCAAACGGAAGTGCAAGGTCTGCGCCAACAACTGCGATTGAGCGCGCAATGGTGGCGCGGCTCAACTTGGTGATCGGCTCGGTGCAGAGGATGACCTCACCCGACGCCACGGGGAGCGTCCCACTCAGCGCGCGCAGGAGCGACGTCTTCCCCGCGCCGTTCGCGCCGACAATCGCGACGCGCTCCGCCACGCCAATCTTCAGGTTGATCTCGCGCAGGATCTGCACGCCGTTGATGTTGACGCTCACGTTACGGGCACCGAGTAGTTCATACGACGCGTCTGGCGTCATATCAGCGTGCTCTTGCACGTCGCTCGCGCGCTCGTGTTCGCGTTCGCGTTCGCGCTCGTGCGTGCTCACAGTGCGTACCCCGCTCTACTTCGATGCAACAGCCAGAGGAGGAACGGCGCGCCGATCAGTGCGGTGATTACGCCCACGGGGATGCCGATCGTGCGCGCAACGCTGTCTGCAACAAGAAGGAGGAGCGCGCCGCCGATCGCCGAGAGCGGCAGGACCGCGCGCGGGTCTGGACCAACGGCGAGTCGAATTAGGTGTGGCACGACGAGGCCCACAAAGCCGATCAGGCCGGCGAGGGCAACGGCTGCGGCGGTGGCGAGTGAGGCGAGCGCCACGCTGATGCGGCGCTCACGGCGCACCTCAACCCCAAGGTGCATCGCACCCTCATCGCCAAGCAGGAGCGCGGCGAGTGGTCGACCCCGAATCGCAAGAAGAAGCGTGGCGCATACGAGCGGGAGTGCGGCGGCGGCGAGGCGTGGCCAGGTCACCCCGTCGAGGCCACCGAGCAAGAAGCCGAAGATTGCGCGGAGGTTTGCGCCGCTCATCAACATGACGAGCGAGAGTGCGGCGGCCAAGAGCGAGGCGACGGCGTAGCCAACAAGGAGGACGCTCGCAATACGCTCCTCTCCACTTCCAATTCCCGCCACGCGCCAGACGAGTCCGACCGCGGCGAGCGCACCAACGAACGCGGCGAGCTGCACGCCACCGAGCTCCCAGGCGACGCCACCGATCGGCAGCAGGATCGCCACCGCCGCACCGAGGGCTGCGCCGCTACTTGTACCAAGCACATACGGATCGGCGAGCGGATTGCGAAGGAGCGACTGAAAGACACCACCAGCAACGGCGAGTGCTCCGCCAACAAGGATCGCCGCGGCGATGCGCGGCAGTCGCAACTCCATCACGATCGCCGTGGAGCCAGCGTTTGTAGCAGCCTCTCTGCCGACGCCGATCTGTTGCAAGAGGATGCCGATCACCTCGGTCGGTGGGATTGCAACCGAACCGACGCCGATCGCAAGGATCGCGACGACCGTCAGGAGTGCGACTCCCACCGTCAAGAGCGTTCGGAGGCGCGCGTGCGAGCGCACGTTACGGGAGGTCGATGGCTGGGTTGATCGCGCGAATCAGCGCGGCGAGCGCTTCGGCGAGACGCGGTCCGGGCGTGGTGACCAGGTCACCATCAATCGGCCGCACGTCACCGTTGATCACGGCGGGAATGCTCGACCAGCCTGGACGTGCCGCCACCGCCTCCGCCGTGACGCCGTACGCGGCATCACCGAGCAGGATTACCTCTGGTGCAGCGGCGATCAGCTGCTCAAGCGAGATCTCATAGACGCCCGGCGATCCACTCGAGACGAGCGCACCACCTGCGAGCGCCACGAGCTCTGCCGCATAGTCGTCAGGCGCAAGCCCATAGATCGCAGCGGTCGCATCAATCTCGTAGAAGACGCTCACGCTCGAGGCCTGGTCGACCAGAGAGACAAGCGCGGTGATCTCGCTCTCAATCTCCGCCGTGAGGTCCGCCGCAAGGAGCGTGTTCCCCGTGGCGTCGCCAATCAGCTGCATCGTCCCGAGCACACCAGAGACGCTCGTTGGATTCAGCGTCACGAGCGTCAGATTTGCCGCGCGCATCGCCGTGATCGCATCCTCTGGTGTAAACGGTGGCGCCGCGACGAAGACAAGATCTGGCTCCAAGGCGACGATCGCCTCCACATCAACACCGGTGTAGCTCGCAACAGTTGGTGTTGCAGCAAGCTCCGCGGGAGTGCAGGTGCACTCCGCAATTCCCACCACACGATCCGCGAGTCCGAGGGCCACAAGAGTCTCAACACTCGCGGGTGTCAACGCCACGATCGTTGCTGGTGCTGCATCAATGACGACCTGTCTCCCCGCGTCATCTGTCAGCGTGCGCGGGAAGGCCTCTTCGGTCAGTGCGGAGTTTGCCGGCTCACTCGGGCTCACCGAAGAGCCACAGCCAGCAGCCAGAGTCATGGCGATCGCGCTTGCGATCAAGATCTGTGCGAACGAGAAGCGACGGTGTGCGCGTATGAAAGCAGTCATGCTTCCTCCCTTGCCTCGAGGGCGAATAGCCTTTCTATGCCGCGTGTCCGGCGACCGGACTGATGAGAGCCTCCGCGAGTGCCACTCCCAATTACCGTTGCGGGACAGTGCTGGATTTCCACCAGCTTCGCGTCCACGCGGCGTTGATGGCGGGACTCTATCAGTCCTGCGCCAAGCCTGCCAACGGAGTTCTGCGATCCGCGCGCGATACAGTCGCCATGGCACTCTCCCAACCTGCTGAGTCACGGACCGCCCCTCTCGCCTCCCGCACATGGAGGACGACATGCTCACAGGGTTACTCCTCGCCGCTGCGGTTGCGGTCACCACGCCAACCAGCACCACCGTTTCGCCGAGTGCCACCGTGCTTGCCAATCGCACCGCATTCAATCAGCCGTGCGTCTGGTTCAACTCCACCGCACCCGATCGACTCGCCGCTGCGGCCGCAGCGACACTGCAACGACTCGGCTGGTCAATCCAAAGCAGTGTCGGGCCCGAATTCACCAGCGACGTTGCCCTTCGTGGAATCGCGCCAGCGGGGGCACTCTACGTGCACTCACACGGCGATCACTACTACGATGCCGCCGCAAAGCGGCGCTCATCCGGATTTCGTGTGGATGCCGGACGCTGCGAGAACGCGCCGACGGTGATTGCACCGCAGATCAGCACGGCGCGGAGTGGCGCCCTCCCGATGACGCTCGCCTTCATCTCAACCTGCTACAACGGCGAACGCGCTTCAAAGCTCCCCGCGGCGTTTGGGATCGCGATGCAGAAGAGTGGACCTGGTGCGGTTGGACCGCGCAGCTTCTATGTGAGCTACAGCGGCGTCGCCTGGGTGCGAGCGATCGTGCGATTTGAGGGCGCGTTCTGGCGAGCGTTGCGACGTGGCGCAACGAGCGGTGCCGCCTTCGATGCAGCACTCCTGAGTGGCTACGTCACTGCCGATCTCCTCCCCGAGTGGTGGGGGAGCTACAGCCTGCTGCCAACACCACCCGCGACCGAGCTTGGAGGACCGAGAAGTGTCTAATCAATCATGCATCCGTCGCACCAGCGTGCTTCTTCCGCTCCTCATCGCCGCCGCCTGCGCCGCGCCGAGTGGGGCACTCGCGCCAGGTGGTACGCGCATACCAGGTAACGCGTTCACGCCAGGTGAGGAGCAACCGTCAACCGTGCGCGCCCGAGATGCTGCGGCACTCCTGCCACCGATCACGAGCATCGCTGGCGCCCTGCTCGAACCGCTGAGTACCGCCGGACTTCTCACTGAACCAGGCGCACTGATCACGTTGGAGACTGGCGAGGAGCGGATAGAGCAACGACTCGTCAACGCTGGCGGCCTTGCACTCCTCACGCTGCAGAGCACTCCTGGCGGGGAGCTTCGACTCCTTGCGCGCGCGAACACACCGTACGGAGGTGCGGCACTCAGCAGCGCTGCGCTTCGAAGTCGCGCGCTCCTCCATCTTGCCTCGCTCCGTCTCACACTGCCGCGAGGAACGCCGACCATCAGTAGCGTTGCGGAGCGACGCGCGGTGATCTGGGAGCGGAGCGTCAGCGGCGTTCCCGTCCCCGGTGACGGCACGCGCGTGATCATGTCCGCATCTGGTGCGCTCGTTGGCATCGCAATAGAGGAGAGTGCGCTTGCGCCAAGACCCGCGCTGCTTCGCAGTGCGGCGGAGGCGCGGAACGCCGCACTCGCACTCCTCCCGAGCGGTGCGGCGCTCACCGGTGTTCCGCGACTCGGCTGGGTCCATCCTGGCGCGCGTGGCGGCGATGAAGAGCTGTTCAGTGCTCCACGTCAGCTTGCCTGGAGGATGCGCGGTGCGTTTGCTGACGGGAGACCGCTCGAGGTCCACCTCGATGCGGCACGGCTGACGCTACTCGGCTGGGACTGGGTGCGTTAGGTGTGCGCGTGAGCGCCGACTAGCCGCGGGCGAGCCGCTCCCCAATCGCGAGCAGTTCGTCGCGCAGCGCGGCGCTCGTCGCTTCGGCGTAGACGCGTACGAGTGGCTCGGTGCCGCTGAAGCGCACCAGGAGCCAGCTCTCGTCAGCGGTGAAGAACTTCACGCCATCGCGGGTGGTGAGGGGAACGGCGCGCACTTGATGAGTGCCGAGCGTGCTCGGCGGCGCAGCCACAAGCTGCGTCGCGAGACGCTCCTTCACCGCAGGGTATTCGGCGCGTGGGATGTGCACGTCAATGCGCAGATAGTGGGATTCACCGCCGATCGACTGCACATGCGCGAGTACCTCGCTCATGCTCTTGCGGCCGAGGGCACGCTCGCGGACGAGGAGGTCAAGGATGAGCAGGTCGGCGAAGATCCCGTCACGCTCAGGGAGGTGCATGGCAAAGCCGTAGCCCCCGGACTCTTCGCCGCCCATGGAGGCGCCCGTCTCAATCATCTTCGGCCCCAC
>JBEDBF010000053.1:0-5796 GCA_041177405.1 Chloroflexota bacterium
ATCACCGCAGGCGGCACCGAAGAGCCGATCGATGCAGTGCGCATTCTTGCGAACCGCTCCTCTGGACGTCAGGGGGTCGCCCTCGCCGAAGCGGCGCGCGATCGTGGCGCTGACGTCGTGCTGATTGCCGCTCGTGTCGCGATCCCACTCCCTGAAGGTGTGGAGATCCTGCGCGTTGCCACCGTTGCCGACCTGCAGTCTGCGCTAAACCGCGCTCTCCTCCCTGCACCGGCGGGTGCCAGCGCAACCCCCGCTGATCTCTTCATCGCCGCTGCGGCGGTCTCCGACTTCCGCATGGCGGGGGGACCGAGCAAGGAGAAGCTGCGTCGTGATGGTGCGCTCACGCTCCACCTGGAGCCGACCCCAGATCTCCTTGCCGGGATCGCAGCTTCCCTTGGGCCCCGCGCGACGCGGCAGACCGTACTGATCGGCTTCTCCGCCGAGATTGGCGCGACGAAACGTGCTGCCGAGAAGCTCGCCGCGAAGGATCTTGATCTCATCGTCGCGAATGATGTGAGCGCACCAGGGATCGGCTTTGAGAGTGCCGAGAACGCGGTAGAGATCCTCCATGTCGATGGGAGCACGCAGCGGATTGGCCCAGCGCCGAAGCGTGTGGTTGCCGACGGAATCCTTGATCAGGCGGTGCGACTACTGCGCGGCAGCACGCACGCATGAGCACGCAGGGTGGCGGGCGCCGCAACAGCGTTGCAACCCTTCAAGGACTTCGCGACACGGGTGAGCGCTTCGCGCTGATTACTGCGTACGATCGCGCCACCGCAGAGCTCGCTGAAGCGGCCGAGATTCCCGCAATCCTCGTCGGCGACTCTCTCGCACAGGTTGCACTCGGCCATGAGAGCACAGTGCGCATTGGCATGAGCGAGATGCTGCATCATGTGGCTGCGGTCGTTCGCTCTAGTCGCAGCGCGCTTGTGATAGCAGACATGCCTTTCCTCTCATACGTGGATGTCTCCACCGCAGCCGCAAACGCGAGTGCCTTCTTGCGCGACGCTGGCGCTGGCGCCGTGAAGCTTGAGGGCGGCACTGAGGTGGCGCCGATCGTTCGAGCACTCGTCGATAGTGGCGTCCCCGTCATTGGACATATCGGCTTCACGCCGCAGTCGGCGCTGCAGCAGGATCGTGCACGCGCCCAGGGGAAAGAACCGGCGGCGGCGGCAGGGCTCCTCGCCGACGCGCTCGCCGTGCAGGCGGCTGGTGCCGCTGCGATCGTGATCGAACTCGTCCCCACCGAACTTGCCGCACTCATCACCGAGCGACTCACGATCCCAACGATCGGCATTGGCGCTGGTCCACACTGCTCGGGCCAGGTGCAGGTGGCCCCTGATCTTCTTGGACTCCTTGCGGGGGCGGCGCCGCGACATGCGGGAGGCTACGCCACACTGCGAGATCAGGCGCTCGCTGGACTGACAAGATGGCGCACCGATGTTGCCACTGGAACATTTCCTGGTCCTGCACAGAGCCTCGCCGCGAGTGAGGAGCTTCGCGCCGCACTCGCGTCCATGTAGCGATGCAGCGTATCCAGACTCGAGCTGCGCTTGCCGCTGCGCTCACGACAGCGCCACGACCGCTCGGTTTCGTCGCCACCATGGGGGCGCTTCACGCCGGTCACGCTGCGCTCATCCGCGCCGCACGTGCCGAATGCGAAACGGTGGTTGTCTCTGTCTACGTCAACCCAACGCAGTTCACCGAAACGGCGGATCTCGCCTCCTATCCACGCATGCTCGACGCAGATGCAACGCTTGCCGAGCGGAGCGGCGCCGACCTGCTCTTTCATCCGAGTGACGCAGAGATCTATCCGCCTGATGAGATTGTAGCGGCGGTTGATCCAGGGCCGCTCGCTCTTCGTCTTGAAGGTGCGGCGCGACCAGGACACTTTGGCGGCGTTGCAACCGTGGTGTCACGACTCTTCGATTTGATACTGCCAGACCGAGCCTACTTCGGTGAGAAGGATGCACAGCAGCTGCGCGTGATCGAGTGGGTCACTGCACGACGCACATCAGAGCCACGCATCCACATTCGCCGCGTCCCAACGGTGCGCGACGCAGATGGGCTTGCGCTGAGTTCGAGAAATGCGCGACTCACCCCCGAAGGCCGAGAGGCGGCCGCCGCAATCCCACGCGCACTCGACGCGGCGCGTGAGGCACGCGCACGTGGCGCCACCAGCGTGGCCCAGCTGCGCGCAGCGGTGGAGGGAGTGCTGCGAGAGAGCTCGCGCCTGACGATTGAGTACGTCGATCTTGCGGACCCGGTCACGCTGGAGGCGCTTCCAGAGAGCGCGACCGCCAAGGAGTTGCTCATCACCGTTGCCGTGATCGTCGATGGGGTGCGCCTACTCGACGAACGTCTGCTTGGCGAGGATCTCGTTGAAGAGAGAGGCGGGGGCTAGGGCGCGGGAACGGGTCGCGCCACGCCGAGGATGCGATCAATATCGAGCGCGCCCGCCACAAGGCTCTTGATCTCGTCGATCTTGCGCACATCTTCAGGATGCGTCTTCACCAGAAGGTCGTGAACCTTAGAGGCGACCGTGTACGTATCCCCTTCCATCAACACGGTGAAGAGGTCCGCCTTCCGCAGGAGATCGACGATGCGCGCGCTCGGTCGGTACCCACCGCTCAGCACGAAGCCGAGCGGACGGTTCGGGTGATCGCCGCCGCTAAGCCAGAGCCCGGCGAGAACTTCCAACACATCTTCGCGATCGCCGGGGACGACCACCAGTGCGTCGGCGCCTATGCGCTCCATCACATGCTCCGGCTGCATCGCGGCTACGGAGACGCGGCCGATGATCGCGTCCATGTTGCGACCTGGCCAGATCGTCTCACCCTGGAGACCATCCTCGATGATCGCCAACGTCGGATTGGAGAGGATCTGCCGATACGGGAGCACGCCCAGAAGCGGGATCTTATGCCGCGCCAGGCCGCGTTCGAGTAGGCGAGGCAGCTGCGGTTCCATGTCGAGATTCACCTTGTTGACGATTGCGCCCGCAACCTCCACACCACGCGCGGCGAAGAGTGCCGCGTTCAACACGATCTCATCAATCGGTCTGCCGATCCCGCCTTCACTGACGATGATGACGGGGGCTCCGAGCAGCGCGGCAACATCTGCATTGGAGAGCCCGATCACCGCACCAACACCCGCATGCCCGGTTCCTTCAAGGAGGATGAGGTCGCGACCTTGCGCCATCTCAACCTGCGCCGCAAGGATGCGCGCACCGAAGTCTTCCACAACATCCCCCTCGATCACCCGGCGCGTAAAGCCGCGCGGAATCTGCACAGGCGAAAGCAGGCGCGTTGGATCTGGAAGGTTGAAGACGGCACGCATCAGTGCCGCATCTTCGTCTGCGGGAGCACCATCCAGCATGATCCAGCGCTGGCCAACTGGCTTCATGAACGCGGTGCTCAGCCCACGCTCAGTAAAGGCAGAGAAGAGTCCGAGTGACGCGGTGGTCTTGCCGCGATTCTGTCCCGTTGCGGCAAGGAAGATCTGCCGAGCGCCGTCGGCCATACGGGCTACTCTTCGCCGCGTGGCGCGGTGCGCCGTTCGATCAACTTGACCGCGTCGGCGAGCCGGGCGACGACCTCTGGCTCCACATCCTCTCGAGTGATGTGGGTGCCGAGCTTATCCAGCACATCCGCCGCCACCGAGAGGAAGACGGATGCGTCGGCAATGAAGAATTCAGACTCATTGCTGTAGCGCACAAAGGTGAGGCGCCCCTGCAGCGCCCGCCGATCGTCGCCGTGCGCCACCTGCGTCGTAAAGTTGTGCCCCTGAATGCCGTCTGGGTTGGAGAGGAAGCTGAGCGCGTTATCAATCGCGAGGCCGAATCGTGCGCGCCAACTCGTGAGCCGTTCAAGCACCTCTGGCTGGAGGCGGAGATCGTGGACTTCGTTGAATGCCTCGGGGGCTGCGGTCAGCGCGTTGACGAGTGTCGCGCCCTGACGCTGGCCGAGCATGGCCTGCAGTGAGCGCTCCAGTGTCACCACCTCTGCATCAAAGTGACTGGAGGTGATCAGATCGACGAGAAGATCCTCCACGTTGTCCAGCGTGGTCGGGTCGCCGAGCGCACCGGCAAGCGCGAGGATCTCCTCGCGGAAGAGGAAGCGCTCTTCGTGATCGAGGCCAGTCATCGCTGCATCCTAGCGCCTCGAGCGGCGCAACCCCGTACCGGGAGCGCCGAGTCGCGACTGCCGCTTACGGATAGATGCCGCGAACGCTCATCGCATCCGCAACGCGCTTCACCGAGAGAAGATAGGCGCCGGTCCGGAGATGGCTCTTCTGCTCCTGTGCCATGCCGTACACCTCATTGAACGCGCGCACCATCTTCTTCTCGAGACGGAGGTTGACCTCCTCCTCCTCCCAGAAGTCGCGGTTGAGGTCCTGCACCCACTCGAAGTAACTCACGGTGACGCCGCCCGCGTTGCAAAGGATGTCAGGGATCACCATCGCCCCGTTAGCGAACAGAATCTCATCCGCCTCCGGCGTCGTCGGTCCATTCGCCGCCTCCGCAACGATCTTCGTCTTGACCTTCGCCGCATTCTCTGCGGTGATCTGATTCTCCAGCGCCGCCGGAATGAGCACGTCGCACGGGATCTCGAGGATCTCCTGGTTGGAGACGGCCGTTGCACCGGCAAACCCCACAACGCTCCCTGTCTTCTTCTTGTGCGCGTCAACGGCGGCAAGGTCGAGACCCGCCGCGTTCTGGATGCCACCACTGCTATCAGAGACCGCGATCACCTTTGCGCCAAGGTCGGAGATCAACTTGGCGGCAATTGAGCCGGCGTTGCCGTAGCCCTGCACCACCACGGTTGCACCCTTGAGGTTGAGACCGATCTTGGATGCGGCCTCGCGCACGCAGATCACGGCACCACGTGCCGTCGCTTCGTTGCGACCCTTTGATCCGCCGAGTGCGATCGGCTTTCCGGTGACCACGCCTGGGACGGTATGTCCTGCGTGCATGGAGTAGGTGTCCATCATCCACGCCATCGTCTGGCTGTTGGTGTTCACGTCTGGCGCGGGGATATCTGACTCTGGCCCAATGATCACCGCGATCTCTGTGGTGAAGCGGCGCGTCAGACGCTCAATCTCGCCGACGGAGAGCTGCTTCGGGTCAACGGTGACGCCGCCTTTGCCTCCACCGTATGGAAGATCCATCACGGCGCACTTCCACGACATCCACATGGCGAGCGCCTTCACTTCGTCAATGTTGACGTCCTGGTGAAATCGAATCCCTCCCTTTGCGGGGCCACGGCCAAGGTTGTGCTGAACGCGATGACCCTCAAAGACGCGGGTGGAGCCATCATCCATACGCACGGGGAAGTGCACGGTCAGCTGTCGGCGCGGCTCTCGCAGTACGGCGGCGATCCCTGGGTCAAGGTTCAGTCGCTTCGCGGCGAGATCAAACTGCTGCTGGGCAACAGCCCACGCGCTTTTCTGGCTCATGCTGAATCACCTCATACTCTTGAGACCGCTGCGGCGAGAGGTCGCAGTCAGCCGCCCTGGGGGCGTTACGCGCTCAGGCTACAACGAGCCATAAAAACCCGCCGCCCTCTCCGTGGCCCGTAGCGAAGCCGTGCGAGGCTACGAGGCGCGGATCAGTGCCACGCCGAGACCCTTCGGTCCCGTGTGCGGTCCGATCGCAGCACCGGCGCGCACGATCCCCGGCTCGAGCGCACCGATCGCAGGGAAGCGCGTGACAAGATCCGTGCGGAACTCCTCAACATCGGGCGCCTCCGAGTGCAAGATGGTGAGCTCTTCAATTGCCGATTCGCCGACGATCTGCAT
>JBEDBF010000054.1:0-5742 GCA_041177405.1 Chloroflexota bacterium
GGGCCGAGCGGTGCGCCGTGGGACTTTTGGCTTCCCGCCTTGTTGGGTGAACCGAAACCGATCACCGTGCGCACCGCGATGAGGCTCGGTCGGTCATCCCTGATCGCTGCGCTGATCGCCGCGTCGATCGCAGCAACGTCGTTGCCGTCGGCAACGTTACTCGTGTGCCAGCCGTACGCATCGAATCGCTTCCGCACATCCTCTGACCAGGCGGTTGAAGTTGGTCCGTCAAGCTGAATGAGATTGTCATCCCAGAGATAGATCAACTTGCCGAGCCTCAGATGCCCCGCGAGCGATGCCGCCTCAGACGCGATCCCTTCTTGAAGGTCACCGTCTGAGACGATTCCGAAGACGCGGTGATCGACTACGGTGTGCCCTGGTCGGTTGAACTCTGCGGCGAGTCGTCGTTCAGCGATCGCCATCCCAACACCGTTCGCAAATCCTTGACCGAGCGGCCCAGTGGTCGCCTCAACGCCAGCGGTGAGGCCGTACTCGGGATGTCCAGGCGTGAGCGAGCCCCACTGACGGAACGACTTCAAGTCATCAATAGTGAGCCCGTAGCCGGTGAGATGCAGCAGTGAATAGAGAAGTGCACTCGCGTGGCCATTCGAGAGGATGAAGCGGTCACGATCAAACCAGCCAGGCGTTCGCGGTGCGTGACGAAGATGGCGCGTCCAGATGGTGTGGGCCATTGGCGCGCAACCCATCGGCGCGCCGGGGTGACCAGAGTTAGCCGCCTGAACGGTGTCGATTGCGAGGGTGCGGATCGTGGTGATGGCGGACTGCTCGAGCCGTGGATCCATAGGTAACCCCCTGCATGTTGGCTGGTGTCCGTTGATTGTAGACTCCCCCCGAGTCAGCAGTACTGGAGGCACAATGCCCCGAAGAAGCCTCATCAGCCGTCGTCCAACAAGCCTGCGCGCGGTTGCCGAAGTTGGCGTACTTGTTGCCATGCTGATCTGGGCGGCGAACTTCACCGTGGTGAAGGCGGCGGTGACCGCGTGGCCCGTCCTCCCATTCTCCGCGATCCGGATCACGGCGGCGGGAGTCATCGTGCTTCTTTGGACCCAGCTCCGCGGCGGGAGCATCCGCATGTCCCCCCGCGATCTCGCCATCACCGGTCTCTTCGGCGTGATCGGGCAGGGGACGTACCAACTTCTCTGGGCCGGATCGCTCGGCACGATCAATGCGGGAACGAGCGCACTGCTGATTGCGGTGACACCGTTCCTCACCGCCATCTTTGCGGCGCTCTTTCGTATTGATCCACTTCGGCCAGCAACGATTGCCGGAGGTCTCATTGCATTTGCGGGCGTTGCCGCAGTTGCGCTTGGTGAGGGAGCGGGAGCGTTCGGCGGAACAACTGCTGGCGTCACCGCAACACTGCTCGCCGCAGCGTGCTGGGCCTCCTACTTGCTGGCTGGTGCGCGGGTGATCCCTCGAAGTGGGGCACTCGCCTTTACCGGTTGGAGCATGGTGATTGGTGGCGCAGTGCTGATTCCATTCGGTGCAAGCCAGTGGTCGGAGCTCGGTTCCCCCGCCATCCCCGCCGTTGCACTCTTCGGCATCATGTATGCCACCTTCGGTTCAAGCAGCCTCGCCAACGTGCTCTACTTCACCGCCGTACCTGTCGTTGGACCGGCGCGCGTCGCAAGTTTCCAACTTCTCGTCCCATTCCTGGCGGTTGTTATCTCTGCCGTTGTGCTTGGCGAAGCGCTCGAACCGGTCCAGGCGCTCGGCGGCGCACTCATCCTGCTTGGGATTTGGGCTGGTCGCCAAACGCGGCTCCCGTTCCGCCGCCGGCTGCGATAGACTCCGTCAGGCTCGCTCGGCAGTCACCGAGCGCCCCGTCCAACATGAGGAGGCAGAGGGGACGAGATGGCGACGAAGTTTGTGTTCGTCACCGGCGGCGTCACCTCCTCTCTCGGTAAGGGAATCACCGCCGCCTCCGTTGGTCTCCTCCTCAAAGCACGCGGACTGCGCATCTCCGTCATCAAACTCGATCCGTATCTCAACGTGGATCCGGGCACCATGTCGCCGTATCAGCACGGTGAGGTGTACATCACCGATGACGGTGCAGAGACCGACCTTGACCTTGGACATTACGAGCGCTTTATTGACGTCAACCTTTCACAGGCCTCCAACGTTACGACGGGACGCATCTACTCCACCGTGATCGCTCGCGAGCGCCGCGGCGACTACCTTGGCGGAACGGTGCAGGTTATCCCGCACATCACCAACGAGATAAAGGAGCGCGTTCTACGCCTCGGTGGCGATGATGTTGATGTCGTCATTGTTGAAGTAGGTGGAACGGTAGGAGACATTGAGTCACTCCCATTCATTGAGGCAATTCGTCAACTCAAGAAAGATGTTGGACGCGGAAATTCACTTTACATCCACGTTACCCTTCTCCCGGAACTCGCCGCCACCGGTGAGTTGAAGACAAAGCCCACGCAACACTCCGTCAAAGAGCTGCGCGGTAGCGGCATTCAGCCAGATGTGATCATCCTCCGCGCCGATCATCCAGTCCCAGATGACGTGCGAGAGAAGATTGCCCTCTTCACTGACGTGCCAAAAGAGGCGGTTGTGCCCGCCACCACAGCGCGCACCATCTATGAAGTTCCACTGCAGTTTGAGCGGTTCGGCCTCGGTGACCTTCTCACTCGCGAACTTGGGATCAGCGCATCTGTGCCCGATCTCACCAAGTGGGAGCAGCTCGTTGCCTCAATCGTCGCCGAGAAGCCGGCCGTTGAGATTGCGATCGTTGGCAAGTACACCGAACTCCCTGACGCCTATCTCTCCGTGACCGAGGCACTTCGACACGCGGGTTGGGCGCACGGTGTGGATGTGCGCGTGCGCTGGGTGAACGCGGAGCAGCTCGATGATGCAGATCCTGCGCACGTATCCGCTCAACTTGCTGGAGCACACGGTGTGCTTGTCCCGGGCGGGTACGGATACCGAGGCATTGAGGGGAAGATTCGTGCAGCGCGCATGGCGCGCACTGAGCGAATTCCATATCTCGGCCTCTGCCTTGGGCTACAGATCGCCGTGATTGAGTTCGCTCGCGAGACGCTCGCCTCTTCCGATGCAAACTCCACGGAGTTCGACATGTTCACCAAGCACCCGGTCATTGACTTCACGCCAGATCAGCGCGGCGTTGAGGAGAAGGGGGGCACGCAGCGACTCGGCCTCTATCCTGCGAAGCTCGCAACCGGCTCCCGCGCCGCAACCGTGTACGGCGCAGAGATTGCCTACGAGCGTCACCGCCACCGCTTTGAGGTGGCGAATCGATTCAAGCCGCAACTTGAGGCGGCCGGGATGAACTTCTCCGGAGTCTCGCCAGACGGGCGACTCGTGGAGATCATTGAACTCGCCGATCACCCATGGTTTGTGGCGAGCCAGTTCCACCCGGAGTTCACCAGTCGCCCGCTTCGACCGAACCCGCTCTTTGATGGCTTTATCGGCGCCGCGCTGGCGCTCAAGGAGGGCCGCCTCGCCGCCTATGCACCGCGAATGGTCGGAGTACGCGATGATGAGGCGGTACAGGCTGAGCGCCGCAAAGCGATTGAAGCGGCCGCCCATAAGGCTGCAACCCGCAGTAACGGAACAGGAGCAGCATCATGAAGTTCTTCCTTGACACGGCAGATATCAACGAGATCAAGACCGGCATTAGCTGGGGGATCGTTGATGGTGTCACCACCAACCCTTCGCTCTACGCCAAGGTGGGGGGTTCATACGAGGAGCTCCTAAAGGAGATCTGCGGACTCACCAAGGGACCAGTATCCGCTGAGGTGATCAGCGACGATGCAGACGGCATGGTGAAGGAGGGGCTCGCCTTCGCGAAGATCGCCGCCAACATTGTGGTGAAGGTTCCAATGACCACAGACGGCCTCGCCGCCATCAGCCGCCTCAAGAGCGAGGGAATTAAGACCAACTGCACCCTGATCTTCACCGCAAATCAGGGACTCCTCGCCGCGAAAGCCGGCGCGTCGCTGATTAGTCCATTCGTCGGCAGACTTGATGACATCAGTGAAGACGGAATGACCGTCATTCGTGAACTTGCAGAGATCTTTGCGCAGTACGAGGATCTTGATCACTGTGAGATCCTTGCGGCATCTATCCGCCACCCACGACACGTCACCGAGGCGGCGCTCGTCGGTGCACATGTTGCAACGATGCCGCTGAAGGTCCTTGAGCAGATGTCGAAGCATCCGCTAACGGACAAGGGGATCGCTGTCTTTAAGGCGGATTGGGCCAAGGCGAAGGGCGGGAAGTAACACCCGCCCGCCCCCCGTTGACGGGGGGGCACACATCCCGTAGAGTCTGCTCATCCCCCCACTCCTCCCGCGCAGAGGCGTTGGACGTTTCGTGCGGGGATCCAAGTAAACACCCAAGACGAGGAAGGTACCCAACCCCATGTCAATGAACGACCCGCGTCACCGTGGACCACGACGAGGACCGCGACGCGGTCCCGGCATGAACAACAGCCAAGGCGGAATGCGCATGCCACACGGTTCCCTTCCGCAAGACGTTGAAGTGCTCTCTGAAGCCGATCTTGCGGCAGAGGGCCTCCTCACCTTTGCCACTCTTGCGAATATGACCGCGAGTGAGCTGATGGCGACGGCGAAGAAGTTCAACGTCACCGCCTCACAGCAAGAAGATCTCCCCCGCGTTATCCAGAAGATCCTTACCGCCCAGGCAGAAGAGCAGGGTCAAGTATGGGCGGAGGGCATCCTCGAGATTGTTGACGAAGGCTACGGCTTTGTTCGACGAAACGGACTCCTCCCAAGTGCAGACGATGTCTATGTACCGTCACCAATGTTGCGCCGCATTGGACTACGCCAGGGCGACACGATTGGCGGCGTTATCCGTGCTCCACGCGAGGGCGAAAAGTTCTGGGGAATGCTTCGCGTCGAGATCATCTCCGGAACGGATCCAGAGTCCGCACGCCGTAGGCCACACTTTGGCGACCTGACTCCAATCCACCCTATTGAGCTCATCAACCTTGAGACGGATCCATCAAACCTTTCGCAGCGACTGATCAACCTTGTCAATCCGCTCGGCAAGGGGCAGCGCGCACTGATCGTCTCACCGCCCAAGGCGGGGAAGACGAGTCTCCTGAAGCAGATCGCTCAGGGAGTGACCGCGAACTACCCAGAGATCTCACTCATGGTCTGCCTCATTGGAGAGCGCCCAGAAGAGGTGACCGATATGCGGCGCTCGGTGAAAGGCGAAGTGATCTCATCAACCTTTGACGAGCCTACGGAGAACCACACCCACGTTGCTGAGATGGCGCTGGAGATCGCAAAGCGTCGCACCGAGGCAGGCGCGGATGTGGTGGTGCTTCTCGACTCCATTACTCGACTTGCGCGCGCCTATAACCTGGCACTTCCGCCTTCAGGTCGGACGCTCTCTGGCGGTATTGACCCGATTGCCCTCTACCCACCGAAGCGTTTCTTCGGCGCAGCACGCAAGTTGGAAGAGGGGGGCTCCCTGACCATCATTGGCACCTGCCTCGTTGACACGGGCTCCAAGATGGATGACGTCATTTATGAAGAGTTCAAGGGAACCGGCAACTCAGAGCTCGTCCTTGACCGGAAACTTGCAGAGAAGCGCATCTTCCCCGCCATCGATGTGCAGCGTTCAGGTACGCGCCGAGAGGAACTACTCCTCGATGAAGCGACGCTGAAGATGGTCTGGACCATGCGACGCATGCTTTCAGCAGTTGGCGCGAACGAGGGGATT
>JBEDBF010000055.1:0-5708 GCA_041177405.1 Chloroflexota bacterium
CTTACAGGGAGATGTTGGCACAGGAAAAACAGCGGTCGCTCTTGTAGCCGCGGCCGCGGCCGCTCGCGCCGGCATGCAGTGCGCGATGCTCGCGCCCACTGAGCTCCTGGCACGACAACATGCAGCGACGGCATCAAAACTCTTGACTCCGCTTGGCGTTCGAGTTGACCTGCTGGTCGGCAGTCTTTCGACCGCTGAGCGTCGGCGGGTTCGCACCGACGCCGCCAACGGGAGTACCGCGCTTCTGATCGGCACCCACGCGCTCTTCTCTGAAGCGACGCAGTTCGCTGCCCTCGGACTTGTGATTGTGGATGAGCAACACCGCTTCGGGGTAGAAGAACGAGCGCAGTTGACCGCCAAAGGGGAGGGCGAGCCACACCTTCTCCTGATGACCGCAACCCCAATTCCACGCACGATCGCGCAACTTCTTTATGCGGATGTGGCCTCGTCAGAACTGCGCGCACTCCCGGCCGGTCGACGTCCGATCCGCACGGCGATTCGCAGCGGTGCAGAGCTTGATCGCCTCTGGAGCTTCATCGCATCGGAGGCTGGCGCGGGGAGGGGCACCTTCGTGGTGGTGCCACGCATCGGCGATGGGGATCCGGGTGAGGAGCCGAGCGGTGACGCGGCAGGCGATGCGCTGGAGGTGGCGGGTGAAGTGGGCGTCCTAGAGCAGGCGGAGCGAATTGCTGCCGCAGCACCGAGCCTAAGAATTGGAGTGGTACACGGACGCCAGCCGACGGCCACTCGCACCGATGTGATGGAGCGGTTCACCCGCGGCGATCTGGACGTGATCGTGGGAACCACGGTGGTTGAGGTTGGGGTAGATGTTCCGCGCGCGAGCGTAATGGTGATCATGAGCGCCGACCGATTCGGCCTTGCCACACTCCATCAGCTGCGTGGTCGCGTCGGTCGCGGCGGAAGCGAAGGCTGGTGTGTGCTGGTGAGCGATAGCGAGGACGAGGTGGCACGTGCGCGACTTGAGGCAATTGAGAGCACGCGAGACGGCTTTGCTCTCGCAGAGCGCGATGTGGAACTGCGCGGAGAGGGCGATGTACTCGGGACCGACCAGAGTGGTCTCCCTCCTCTCCGAGTCGCGGCGCTCTCGCGTGCGGAGGATCGTGCATTGGCTGTGGTGGCGCGTGGGGAGGCAGAAGAGCTTCTTGACGCTGCTGGTCGACCGACTCCGTTGTCACGTCCGCTCATCGAGTCGTATCTCCGCGGTTGGCCGACCGCCGTCCTCGTTTCCAGGGAGGCGTGAGTGGTGGCCCAACGGATTCGCATCATTGCGGGGGAGTTTGGGGGGCGTCTGCTTGAGGTGCCAGAGCAGGGGACACGTCCGCTCGCTGACCGAGTTCGCCAGGCCCTCTTCGCGATCCTTGAACCACGACTCCCCGACACGCGAGTGCTCGATCTATGCGCGGGGAGTGGTGCGGCCGGCCTTGAGGCACTTAGTCGCGGCGCCCAACATGTGCAATTCGTTGATATTTCCCGACGTGCAACCGAGGTGATTCGCCGCAATGTGCGCACACTCGGACTTGATGCGCAGGTGGAAATACAGACCGCTGATGCCCTCACCGCGCTGCGTGCGCACGCCGCGCACGTCGCCCCAGCGGATCTGATCATTGCCGACCCTCCGTATGATGATCTTGCCGTGCGCAACGAAATCCTCGAGCTGGTCGCTGCCAACCCAAGCCCGTTAGCCACAAACGGGCTGCTGGTCCTCTCTGGGAGAAGGGTCAAAGGTTCGGCGGCACAGCGAGCCCCAAGGGGTCTACGATTAGTGCGCGCGCTCGCCTTTGGCGAGACTGCAATTGAGCTATACGAGAGAGTCGCGGCGGAGGAGTTGAGATGAGCGAGCGTGTTGGACTGTATCCGGGCAGCTTTGATCCAGTGACGTTCGGTCACCTTGACCTGATTCGTCGCAGCCTTCGTGTGGTGGACCGGCTCGTTGTTGCGATCCTGCCGAACGCGACGAAAGAGGCGCTACTCACACTCGCAGAGCGTGAAGCCCTGCTTCGATCAGTGATCAGTGCGGAACTTGGTGACGCGGCCGGCCTCGTGGAGATACGTTCTGCATCAAATCTTGCGGTGCGCATCGCTGAAGATGCGAAGGCGAGTGTGATCATTCGAGGACTTCGTGCCGGTTCAGATTTTGAGGCAGAGCTTCGAATGGCACACGCGAACCGACTCCTTGCACCGTCAATTGAAACGCTCTTCCTTATGACCGCGCCCGAACATGCGTCAACCTCAAGTCGGCTGGTGCGTGAGATCGCTCGCTATGGGGGCCCACTGGAGCGTCTCGTTCCACATGCGGTGATTCCAGTGTTGACCGCTGCGGCGAGACGGCGTGCCGACGTCAACGGGTGAGTGACCTGAACGAGGCGACGGGCGTTACTGACGCAGCGACACCTGCGCTCTATCTCATTGACTGCTCCCCGTTGCTCACAGAGCCGCCTGGTGCGAGCTTTCAGGTCCCTGAATTCACGCTGACAAGTACCTTGGAAGGCGAGCTGATGCAGGCAACCGTTGAGGCGCGCGCCGATCGCACGAACCGTGGAGTTCGACTGATCGCCCAGGTTCGCGGTGTGCAAGAGGGCGCGTGCGCTCGATGTCTGAGCCCAGCACACGCTGACCTGGAGACACACATTGATGAGGAGGTTCTTGAAGAGCGTCACGCACAGGGTGATGTTGAGAGACTCGGTCGTGGCAATTCAATCGACCTCGGGCGCATCGCCGTGGAAAGCCTCGATCTCGTTCGCCGACTGGTCCTGCACTGTGACCCCCTCTGCCCAGAACGGTGTGAACACTGCGGCGCCCCACACCTCACCCAGGAGTGCCCAGAGCGAGAAGTCGACCCTCGGCTTGCGGTTCTGGGGAGCCTCCTGCCATCAAGCGGGGAGGAGCGCGGGGTCAAGGACTGACCTCCGCTGAGCGGCTCTCAGGTGAGCGGCAGTGAGAGCGTGACGGGGCGGCCACGGATCGGGTAGGCTTCGCACTCCAGTCCAACCCCGTGCGGGGCATAGCAGCGAGGTTCATCGGCGATGGGCGTACCGAAGCGGAAGGCATCGAAGTCTCGTCAAGGAGATCGTCGCGCGCATCACGCGTTGACCCTCCCGGCGATGGATCGCTGTGCGCAGTGCGGCGCAACAAAGCGCGCACATCACGCCTGCCTTGCCTGCGGGACGTATCGGGGCCGCGAAGTGATCCGACGCCCAGCGCCGGACACGGAACCAACTGACGCCTAGCTCAACGATGGCCGCGCCGTTAGGCCGCGTCCGCCTTGCACTGGATGCAATGGGCGGCGATCACGGCGCCGCAGAGGTCGTGCCTGGGGGGATCGCCTGGGCGCAAGAGAATCCAAACGATGAACTGATCCTCGTCGGCGATGAGGCACGCATTCGTGAGATTGCAGCAGGGAGACTCCCCTCAAACGCTCGGATCGTTCACGGACCGGATGTGATCGGGATGGATGAGCACCCGGCGCAGGCACTCCGCGAGCGGAAGAGCGCCTCTATTCTTGTTGCAACGAATCTCCTTCGCGAAGGTGAGGCGGACGCGGTGGTAACCGCTGGCCACACAGGCGCTGGGATGGCGGCAGCCGTATTGCGACTCGGCAGACTTCCGGGTGTCGACCGTCCGGCACTCGCCGTGCAGTTCCTGCTTCGAGAGAAGCCACTCGTCTTGCTGGACGTGGGAGCAAATCCAGATGCCACAGCGGAGAACCTCTATCAGTACGCGCACATGGGGAGCATCTTCTCGGAGCATGTGCTTGGGGTTGCACATCCTCGCGTTGCACTCCTTTCAATTGGGGAAGAGAAGGGGAAGGGCGATCAGCGCATTCAAAAGGCAACCGAGCTGCTCGACTTTGCAGACCTTAACTTCACTGGCAATGTTGAGGGCCGGCACCTTGCGGCAGATGAAGCTGATGTGGTTGTCTGTGACGCGGTACTCGGTAACGTTGCAATCAAACTTGTGGAGGGCGTCACCACCACGATTACCGACATGTTCCGTGAAGAGTTTCGACGCCTCCCCCTCGGCCCGATCGCTGCGCTGCTGATGCGCCCAGCAATCGCTCGTATCCGAGCCAAGCTGGATTACGAACGGATTGGCGGCGCGATCCTGCTCGGCGTGAAGGGGAGCGTGGTCATCACACACGGTCGCGCCCGCAAGCGGATGATCACGTTTGCGTGTAGCACCGCAGCACGCGCGGTACGGGAAGGGGTGAGTGGTCGCATCGCGAACGCCCTGGCCGAAGCCCCTCCTGTTGCCGCCGATGGTCTCCCGAGCGGTCCAGCCCCAGCTTGAGATGCCTAGCAAGAGAGTGCCCGCTGCGCCTCGCGATGCAGCACTCCGAATCCGAAACGCGGGCAGGAGGGATGCGCTAACCGCGCTCTATGAGGCGGAGTTTGGCCTGCGAAGTGCCGCCGAAATCCTGAATCGGCGAGCGGATGCGGGCGAGGTGGAGGGTGAGCCACTCGGCATCGCACGGGCGCTGATTCAACTCGTTGAAGAGCGGCGTCCAGTCATTGACGCCAGCCTCGTCCGCCTCGCGCCCGCATTTCCCCTCGCGACAATGACCCATATTGACCGCACAATCCTCCGAGCGGGCCTGGCTGAGGTGGTACACTCGCGCGCGGCGGCGCCTGCGGAGGCACTCGCAGCCTGGACGGCTCTGGCACGCACGTACAGCGGCGAGCCGGCACGAAAACTGGTGAGCGGTGTCCTTGGCACGGCCCATCGGGAGGGAAGCACCGCGTCAGCGGAGAGAGATGGAGGGGCGACCGATGAGCGATAAGGACCAGATCTTCCAGGAACTTCAGGGCTACATCGTTGAGCAGCTTGGTGTGGAGAAGGAGAAGGTCACGTTGACCGCCGCCTTCATTGAAGACCTCAACGCCGACTCTCTTGATCTTGTGGAGTTCGCCATGGGTCTTGAGGAGAAGTTTGGGGTCACGATTGCCGACGAAGAGTTGACCAAGATCAAAACGGTAGAAGACGCGGTCAACGCGATCGTCGAGAAGAAGGCGTAAGGTGCGGCGGCCTGATGGCCGCCTGGCGCCACCCCTTCGATCGTGAGCCAGGCCGCAGAATCAACGCTTGCCCACGCATCGCAGCTCGCGGTGCGCCTTGGCATCCCTGCCGGCGCTGAACGCCTGATTGAACTCGCCCTCACGCACCCATCACGGCGACATCAGTCCGGTGCGCAAGAGGATAACGAGCGACTCGAGTTCCTCGGAGACGCTCTTCTCGGCGCGGTTGTCAGTGCAGCCCTCTATGCTGCCGATCCGAGCGCGAGCGAGGGGGATCTCTCTGAGCGTCGCGCTTCAATCGTGAGTCGAATCGGACTTGCCGATGTTGCCCAGAGACTCCAACTTGACGACGCACTCCTCCTCGGTGAAGGGGAGGCACAACGCGGCGGCGCCCAGCGCCCAGCGGCGCTCGCCGCTGCACTCGAAGCGATCATCGGCGCTGTCTTTCTCTCGCACGGCTTCCAAGAGGCGGAGCGGTTTGTGAAGACGCATCTCGCGCAAGAGATTGCAACTCCGCGCGCCTCAATAGGTAAAGGGATCAAGACGATGTTGCAGGAGTGGACTCAGGCGAAAAATGGTTCTCTGCCGCGTTACGACATCATAGGAACTAGCGGCCCTGAGCATGAACGCGTCTATGAGTGTGCTGTACGGATCGACGGGAGCGAGATTGCACGG
>JBEDBF010000056.1:0-5816 GCA_041177405.1 Chloroflexota bacterium
CGCGACCGCGTCTCGCCAGCGTGCTTGGCGGATCAGTGAGAAGTCACTGAGCGCGGTGCCCGAGGCGCTCGAGAGTGCGATGAGGTCGCGCACAACATCAATACCAACGCCACGCTGTTCCGCTCCGTTGAAAAGGATGCGGTCAACGCCGCGCAGCAACTCTTTAAGGTCTCGACTGGTTGGATCTACGGTGTGGTCCCACCAGAGCAGCGTCGGCAGATCGTGTAGCGAGAGTTGCGGAACCATGCTGGAGAGGTGACGCCCCGCTTCGCCACTCGCATCAATCCAGAGCAGCTCGGTGCATGCTGACGTGCCGTCACCACGTGGAGTGACTGCGCAGAAGATTTCTAGCCGAGCGTGGAAGGTGGGCGGTCCCTCAGGGTCGCGAGGCACGATGAAGAGGGTGCGAGACGGGTTTCTCGGAAGGCTCGCAAGCGAGCTCGCCGCGCCGACCGCTCGCTCCTCGCCAGGCGCCACCACCACGAGGTTCATCACGCCGGTGCGTACGGCAAGCCCTGTTGTTCCCTTCGTGTCTGGCGAAGCGCCCGCACTGATCTGCTGACGAGACTCGGTGCTACTCCAGAGACGAGCAAGAAGTGCGTCGGCTTCTGCAACCGAGTGTGCGGTGGACTTCCAGCGGAGGGTGGTGAGTTCGGCGGCGCTGAGATTCATTGGGCGCTATAGCCTGCGCCAGCGACGCCCCTCGCGGGTGAGAAGCGCATCAGCCGCATCAGGGCCCCACGTCCCTGCGGCATAGTTTGGAAGCGTTGGCTCTTGGCCCACAAGCCATGACTCCATGATCGGGTCGACAATGCGCCATGCCGCCTCAACTTCGTCCGCGCGCGTGAAGAGCGACGCGTCGCCAAGGAGCGCATCTAGGATGAGCGTCTCGTACGCGTCGGGGCTCTCTACCGAGAAGGCGGAGCCGTAGGCGAAGTCCATGTTGACGGGACGGACATCTGTGCCCAGACCCGGGACCTTGGCGGCGAAACGAAGCAGGATGCCTTCATCTGGCTGAATTCGAATCACGAGCATGTTCGGCTCTGGCGCATCACCTGTTTGCGAGAAGAGGCGTTGCGGGACATCCTTGAACTGGATTGCGATCTCAGTTGCGCGCTTTGGAAGGCGCTTGCCTGCGCGCAGATAGAAGGGGACACCCGCCCAGCGCCAGTCGTCAATCTCAAATCGCGCGGCCACGAACGTCTCCGTCTCAGAGGAGGGATCTACCTCAGGCTCACTGCGATACCCGGCCACCTCGGTCGCACCGATCCATCCGGGTCCGTACTGACCTCGGATCACGTGCTCCCCAACCGTGTCGCTGCTCAGGAGGCGCACGGCACGGAGCACCTTCACCTTCTCGTCGCGAAGGGCTTCTGCATCCAGGGTTGCAGGTGGCTCCATTGCGACCAACGTAAGGAGCTGTAAGAGGTGGTTCTGCAAGATGTCGCGAAGTGCACCCGTCTCTTCGTAAAATGCGCCACGCCCCTCAACACCAATCGTCTCCGCCACGGTGATCTGGACGTGATCGATGTAGCGGCGGTGCCAGAGTGGCTCAAAGATCAGGTTGCCGAATCGGAAGATCAAGATGTTGCGGACGGTCTCCTTGCCGAGGTAGTGATCAATGCGGTACACCTGACTCTCGCGGAAGACCTTGCCCACTTCACGATTGAGCTTTACCGCCGAATCAAGATCTCGTCCAAACGGCTTCTCGATGACGACGCGGCGCCAGCCACTCTCGCCCGTCTCGTGATCAAGCCCTGCGGCACCGAGGCCGCGGATGATCTCCGGAAATGAGGAGGCTGGGGTTGCAAGGTAGAAGAGCCGGTTCCCTCCAGTCCCAACACTCGCGTCAATCTGGTCAAGATGCCGACTTAGCGATGCGTACGATTCAGGATCATCAAACGCGCCCTTGACGTAGCTGATGCGCGAAGCAAACTCGCTCCAGCGCGCTTCATCAATTGGTTTTACCCGAGCGTGTTTCTCAAGGGAGGCTCGAAGATCCGCGCGCATTGATGCGTCGGACGCGTCGCGTCGTCCGAAGCAGACGAGGGCGAACTTCTCTGGGAGGAGGTCGCCAGCCCAAAGGTGATAGAGCGCCGGTACCACCTTCCGGTGTGCAAGGTCACCGGTAGCTCCGAAGAGGACAACGGTGTTAGGGTCAGGGACGCGTTCAATGCGCAGGCCTGTTCGAAGCGGATTTGCCTTACTTCGCTTCGGCGCCGCCTTCTTTCCTGCGCGTGCGATACGAAGATCGCGGATTGTTCCGCCACCCTCACTCGCCTTCCCGCTTTTCACTCCGGCTTCACCGCGTGTCCGCCGAACTGATTGCGCAGGGCGGCGAGCACCTTCGCGCTGTATGAATCCTCCTGGCGCGAACGGAATCGTGTCAGGAGCGAGAGGGTGATCAGCGGAGCGGGGACATCAAGGTCAATCGCCTCTTGCACAGTCCATCGCCCCTCTCCGGAATCTGCAACCCAGCCCTTGATCGACTTGAGTTCGTTCCCTTCGGCGCGGAAGGCGCGTCCGGCAAGCTCAAGGAGCCAACTGCGAACCACCGAGCCTTGCATCCAGAGGTCAGAAACCTGCGCCAGGTCCACCTTGTAGCGAGACTTGGCGAGGATTTCGAAACCTTCGGCGTACGCCTGCATCAGGCCGTATTCGATCCCGTTGTGCACCATCTTGACGTAGTGACCGGCTCCGCTTGCGCCGCAGTGCATGTAGCCGTCTTTCGGTGCCAGCGTGAGGAAGATCGGCTCCATCTCCTTCACTGGTGCGGCGTCGCCGCCCACCATCATGCAGTACCCGTTCTCAAGGCCCCATACGCCACCAGACGTTCCAGCATCAATGAAGTGGATGCCGTGACCTGCGAGCTTTTCATGTCGGCGAATCGTGTCGTGGAAGTTAGAGTTGCCGCCATCAATGATGGTGTCGCCCTTCGCAAGGAGTGGAATCAGTTCGTCAATCATGGCTTCGGTTGCGTCGCCACTTGGCACCATCACCCAGACCTTTCGCGGGGATGGAAGTGCAGCTACAAGGTCTTTCACGCTGTACGTGGGCGTGGCGCCATCTTTTGCAATCTCATCGGTCTTCTCACGCGAGCGATTCCAGATCGCCACCTCGTGCCCGCCTCGTAGGAGACGCTTGACCATGTTTCCGCCCATCTTCCCTAGGCCAATGAATCCGATCTTCACAGAAGCCTCCTCACTTGCAGCCACACCTGGGCCGTCACTGAGATGCTAGCGCGTGCGTGCGACCCGCTGTAGATCAGGCACTGAGCGCGCGGCGGAAGAGCGACTCCAGCGCAGCGAGCCCCGCGTCAGGGTTCGAGCCGAGATGAATGCGCATGACCGGGAGCTCATGGGCCACAAGTGAACGCGCGTCACCAAGTGCTTGCGCGTCAATGAGTTGACCGAAGGTGAAGCTGCTCCCTGGAATGTCAAGGTCGTGTGGCCGTCCCGCAACGAGCTGGATAAACCAGCCAATGGGAGCACCTCCCTTGTGCAGCTGCCCCGTAGAGTGAAGGAAGCGCGGACCGTAGCCAACGGTAGTGGCGCGACGAGTTGCATCTCGTAAGAGGATGCGGAGCGACGTCAGCGCGGCGGTTCGCTCTGGCGTCGGGGCGATATAGGCATGAATGCCAACATACCCGCGCTCCGCAAGTCGCTGCAGTTGACCGGCGATCAGTTTTTCTGCGCTATCAGAGAACGCGGCAGGAAGCGCATCATCCGCCCAGAGCTGCAGCGAGCCGTCGGTGCATGTTGGTGTGAGCTCGGGAAGCCTCCCAGTTGCGGCGAGTTCGCCGAGGACCTTGGTGGTGTTCTGCTTCGACTCGGTGACATTCGGTTCGTCAAAAGGGTTGATTCCCAGCACTACACCGGCGATCGCTGTTGCCGCCTCCCAGTGCACGAACTCTCCACCGAGATCGATTGGGTCGGCCAGGGTGTAGGAGATGACGGGGTGGCCCGCTGCGGCAAGTTCGCTGAGCCGAGCATCAACGGAGCTCCCGTCCGCAGCGCGTGGCGCGTGGCCGTCGCGCAGTGCGATGCGCACGAAAAGTCGATCGTCTTGATAGCTCGTACCTGTGCCGAGCGGTTCAAGGTCTACTGGGACCACGCCAACGCCGCGCTTCCCCGTACTCTCTGCAACGAGTTGCTCTGCCCACGCGCCGAAGCCGTGGATGGGCTGATCAACGATGAGCGTCAGCTTGTCTCGCCCTTCGCGTGCGAGTGCACCGATGATCGCACCAAGCGCAACCGCGCGATTGGCGGTCGGCTCCGGTTCGCGTAGCTGGGCGGCGGCCACAGCTCCTGCGGCAAGAAGCGAGTCAAGATCAACTCCGAGAAGACTGGCAGGAACAAGTCCCACAAAACTGAGCGCGGAGTAACGCCCACCGATATCGGCAGGATTCAAGAAGCGCTCGAGCATCTGCTCGCTGCCTGGGATCCCATCAATGCATGGCGAAGGGTCACTGATGGCAATCATTGAAGCGTATGGATCTGCACCTTCACTCAGTGAGCCTTTGATCCATCCCGCCGCATAGGCGGCGAATGAGAGCGTCTCTGTGGTGGTTCCGGACTTGCTTGCAACGATCACCAGCGTCTTCGCAGGGTTGAGCCCAGCGAGCGCCGCCGCGACCGCTTCAGGGTCGGTGGAGTCGCAAACGCGAATCTTCAGCCAGTCGCTGATCTCTGCGAATGCGGTCGCAAGTACCTCGGGTGCGAGCGAGGAGCCGCCCATGCCTGCCACGATCGCCGTGGTGAATCCTGCATCGCGAACCTTCTCCCCAAACGCTTCTAGCGCTGGCGCCTGCGTGGTGAAGTGGGATGGGGCGTCAAGCCATCCGAGCCGGTTCGCAATTGATGTCTGTACCGCGGCGTCGCTACTCCAGAGCGTGACGTCTTTATCTGCAAGGCGCGTTGCCCACTCTTCACTCCGGGCGCGCTCGAGCGTGGAGCTGATCGCAGCGAGATCCGAGGCGCGTCCGATCTGTGCAGCGAATGGAAGTTTGAGTTCGCCGCTCACCCCTGCTCCTCTTCAATCTGGTTGACCTTCCTCGTGCGGCGGAGGTACCGCTCCGCGTCGCTGGGGGCGGCCGCAAGGAAGGCAGCGAGTACGGTGGCCGCAGCTGCAGCGTCAATCACCTTCGCACCGAGCGAGAGCACATTCATCGCGTCATGCACCACTCCTTGCTCTGCTGACGCGGGGTCATGTGCAATCGAGGCGCGAATTCCCTTGAACTTGTTCGCGGCGATCGTGACGCCGATCCCAGAGCCGCAGATCAACAACCCGCGCTCAGCGCCGCCGCGCTGGATCAGTTCCGCAACGGCGCGTGCCGCGTCCGGGTAATCGTCGGTGAGGTCGCTGCCGTCGCCACCAAGGTCCATCCCTTCCCATTCAGGAGCAATCCGCTGGAGCTCACGAAGCAGCGTCGCCTTTAGTGCGGCGCCCGCGTGATCTGCGGCGATGGCGAGCTTGCGCTGCGACACCTCAGCTGACCTTATGACCGTCGTGCAGGTGCGGCGTTGGGATCACCCCGCGGTGCGTCCCGGCGATCACGCCACGGGCAATCTCTGCAATGCGCTCTGGAGTGAAGCCGAATTCGGCGAATAGTTTCGGTGCTGGTGCGGATGCTGATTGCGCCGTCGCTCCCAGTCCAGCGATCCCAACCGAGGCTGACGCCGGCCTCGATCGCGACGCGCGCGCGAACCGCGGCGGGAAGGACCGACTCACGATATGCAGCATCTTGATCGCCAAAGAGTTCAAGGCATGGCGCCGAGACGACGCGCGTTGGTGTACCAGACGCCTCAAGGAGATCC
>JBEDBF010000057.1:0-10591 GCA_041177405.1 Chloroflexota bacterium
AGAAGGGGACGGCGAAGGGCGCCGACTTTGAGACTCGCATCATCGCCGAGTACACCGAGTTGCTTCGCGCCACCAACGACGACATTGAGGGAACTGGGGGAATCACTGGCGCCGTCACCGACTCGAAGAAGGGCGACGCGGTCATCACCATCAATGCAAAGGACGCGTCCGCTGCAGTGCTCCGCATCGTCGTGGAGGTAAAAGATAAGAGCATGACGGGGCCGGCCATTGAGAAGGAGCTGGTAGAGGCGCGGGAGAACCGGAAGGCTGAAGTGGCGCTGATGGTCTTCAGTGAGACGGCAGCACCCGCCGGCTACGCACCATTCCAAATCACGCGCAACGGGGTCTTCTGCGTGGTGGACCCCGAGTCCCCCGACGTCGCGATCCTTGAGGCGAGTTATCGCTTGGCGCGCATGGTTGCACTGATTCGCATGAAGGCGGAGGGGAGTGGTGCCGATCTCTCCGCTGCGCGCGAGGCGATCGATGCACTTCGCGCACGCCTTGACGCCGTGAAGGAGATCAAAAAGACGCTCACCGCGGTCGACAACGCCACCGAGAAGGCGCGCGACGAACTTGACTCCTTGCGAGCCGCGATTGCGGCCGAGGTCGACAAGATTGAAGAGCAGGTCCGCGCGAGCAGCGCCGCTGCCAAACCAGCGTGAGCGGGGCCGCCGCCGACTGGCGCCGCTTCCTTACCGGTCGCTACGCCGCATTCGGCACCCTCGCCATCTCTGACGCGATCGCCGTCGCGCTCGCGGGTGACGGCCTCGCGATTCCACTTGTTGCCACTCTCGGTGCCTCCCCCGCACTCGCCACGCTGATCGGACTCTTCCCGTTCGTCGGTGGCGTCTTGCAGGCGTTTGTCCCTGCCATCTTGCGACGCAACCGCGGCGACCTTCGCGGACTGACGATCGTGATCGCCGCCATTGGACTGATGCGGCCACTCCTCTACATCGCAGTGGTGGTCTTGATTTGGGCGGGGCTACTCTCTGCCATCGGCGGGATCTTGCTGATCGCAATCGGATTCGGTGTTGGCGCAACCGCGCAGGCGCTCGCTGGCGCGAACGTCCAAACCTGGTTCGGTCGCATCCTTCCAGAACGTGAGCGCCGATTTGTGGCGCCGCGCGCACTCGCCATTCAATTCGGCCTCGGGTCGGTGCTGCTTGTCCCTGTTGCACTCATGGTTCGCGTGGGCGAAGCCGACTGGGGGGTGATGATCTACGCTCCGGCATTTGTCGGCGCACTCGTGGCGAGCCTCGCCTTCATCCGTGCGCTGCGCAAGCTGCCACGACCCGGAGCACTCGCGCCTGAACGAACGGTGCGCGGCGGCGCACTCTCGACTCCCGTACGACGCTTCATTCGGACAAACGCGATCGCGGCACTCGGCGCTGGCTTCGCCCCGTACCTCTCCATCTATGCGATCGTCGTGTTGAATCAGTCGGCGGCGTACGCCATCCTCCTCTCCGCCGTCGGCTCCGCCGCGGCACTCGTCGGTGCACTCGTCATTGGGAATTGGCTCGAGCGCGGCTCCGCGAGTCGTCTCTATCGGACGTCGCTGATCGTCCGCGGTGTCGGCATGGCCTCATCTGCGCTCGCCGGTCCATGGAATCCGTTCGCGCCAATCATTCTGATCATCGTGATGATCGTGGTTACCGTTGGCTTCGCCGCCGGAATGCTCTCTGCGCAAGAGCGACTCCTTCGGCTCGCCGAACCGGGCGAGGTGGTGCGCGCACAGTCAACCTTCGGCGCCGTCAACGCCGCCTGCCTCGCCACTGGCCAAGCGGTTGGTGTGGGGGTGCTCGCCGCCTTCCCGATCGCCTACCCAACGTACGTGGTGATCTTCTTGGTGACTGGGGCCTTCCGTCTCGTCGCCGCCGCGACCGCCGATGTCGGCGACGGCTGGGACGCGGCGACACGCCTGCACCACGGCGACGAAGTTGCCACCGAACCTGCGCTCGAATCGCAGCGATAGCCACGGAACGGGCCCGCGACCTCATTGAGAGGGCGGGGCTACACTAAGGGCGAAGCCGCACCGCGGCGCCGCACGGGGCGGCAGAGAGCAAGACGGAGGAGGGCTGCACGATGCGCGTACCAGTAGAGATGCCACGACTCGGCTACGACACCGAGGTTGGCAAGATCGGCAACTGGACGGCCAAGGTTGGCGATACCGTGACTGCGGGGCAGCCGATCGGGGAACTTGAGACGGAGAAGGCAACGGTCGAGTTCGAATCACCAGCCGCCGGCACCCTCGTTGAGATCGTTCACGCCGCGGGGAGCGAAGTGGCGGTCGGCACGGTGATCGCCTACGTCGAAGACGGCAAGTAAGTGGAGAAACCCGGCCGCACGCCGGTGACCTTCACGCCGATGCGCGCGGCGATCAGCCGTCGCATGGTGGAATCAAAGGCCAAAGCACCACACTTCTACGTCTCGACCGATATTGAGATGGAGGCGGTGACCGCCGCCAACAACAGGCTGAATGATGGAAAGAGCGGCGACGACCGCGTCACCATCACCGCCTGGCTCGTGCGCGCTCTTGCGCAGTCGCTCGCCGCGGCGCCAGCCCTCAACGCGGTCTGGAGTGGTGAGACGCTCGAGCGTGTCGACCAGATCAACATCGGCATCGCGATCGCCATCCCAGATGGACTGATCGCACCCGCGCTGCTCGACTGCGGCAACAAGGATCTCGCCACGATCTCATCAGAGCTTCGCGACCTTGTGACGCGCACCAAGGCGAACAAGTTGAGGCCTGCAGAGTTTTCAGACGCAACGTTCACCCTCAGCAATCTCGGCAGCTTCCCCGTGACGCAGTTCACCGCGATCGTCACGCCGCCACAGGTCGCCATCCTTGCCACTGGTCGCAGCGAGCAGCGCGCCGTGGTGCGCGACGGCGCCGTGGTCGCACGACAGATGCTCACCGCCACACTCTCCGCCGATCATCGCGCCGTCGACGGCGCGCTCGTTGCGACGTTTCTTGGCGACCTGAAGTCGCGACTCGAGACACCGGAGGGTCTCGCCTGACCGTGGCCTCCCCCGCCCTTTCGTGACTGATCAGAACGCGCCGATTGGCGGCCGCTCCAGCTACACACATGGTGAACTGAACGAGCACGACCTACATCCGGATCCAATCACGCAACTTCAACGCTGGGTCGACGCCGCGATCGCAGCGAAACTTCCAGAACCGCTCGCCGCAGCACTCGCTACCGCCGACACAACCGGGACGCCGAGCGTTCGCATGATCCTCGTCCGCGGTATTGGCGCCGACGGCCTCCGCTTCTATACGAATCACCTGAGCCGAAAAGGGCGTGACCTTGCGGCGAATCCGAAGGCGGCACTCACCCTCTGGTGGCCGGGGCTTGAACGTCAGGTTCGCTGCGCAGGTCACGTGCAACAGTTGGCCGCAGCCGACTCGTCCGCCTATTTCGCCAGCCGACCCCGGGAGAGCCAACTCAGCGCCCGTGCCAGCCAGCAGGGCCAGCCGACCCCCTCCCGTGCCGCGCTTGAGGCGGCCCTCGCCGCTGAGGTGGCGGCGTACCCAGACGACGCCCCGATCCCGCTGCCAGACTTCTGGGGCGGCTACCTGCTCACCCCCGATCGCTGGGAGTTCTGGCAGGGGCGCCCGAGCCGCCTCCACGACCGCTTCGAGTACCTCCCCCGCGCAGAGGGCTGGGAGATCCGCCGCCTCCAGCCGTAACGCCACCAGCCGATACGCCTCCCGTTTCGCGACCCAGGACTTTCGCACCGCGTGCTCCAGAGCCCCCCGCTGATCGGATACCCTACGCCCAAGCGCAGATCGCGCTTCATGAGACACGGCGCTCGGATACGGGCGCCGATCGAAGGAGGAAACATGCGAAAGAAGTCCGCACTGGCGGCACTCTTCGTAAGCGCTGCGTTGATCGCAGGCGCGTGCGGTGGTGGCGCCAGCATCGTCGGCTCGTACAAGCCTGGTGAAGGCGGTACCGGCGGAACGTTGCTTGTCGGCGACTATCAGGACGTCGATAGCTTGCACCCGTACTACTACTCCACCGTGATGTCAGCAAATGTGCTGGCAACCACATGGGACGGCCTCGTCACCCTCAGCAATGAGGCGAAGTACGTGCCATGGATGGCCACAGAGATCCCAACGATCGAAAACGGCGGGATCATCCTCCCAGGGGAGAACGGCGACGCAATGACCGTGACTTGGACGCTCCGCGAGGGGCTCGTCTGGTCAGACGGCGTTGCGATCACCTGTGCAGACGCTGAGTACACCCACCAGTGGGTGATGACAGAGGGGAACCCTCTCTCCACGACTGGCGCTGCAGAGATCTCCGACGTTGAGTGCGTGGACGACCTGACGATCAAGCTGCACTACTCCGAGCTCTACTCGGGCGTGTATGGCGGCGTCGGCATCATGCCAAAGCACTACTTCGAGAAGTTCGACATCAATTCGGGCAACCCTGCAACGGATATGGTGCTCGGCGCCGGCTTCCGACCAGAGGACCTGCCGAATGTTCCAACCTCGGGCGCGTTCAAGTTTGAGAGCCGCACCGAAGGCGTTGAGACCGTCATGGTCCGCAACGACAAGTGGAAGAACCCATACAGCGGTGAGGGTGCAAAACTCGACCGCATCAAGTATGTGGTCTGCGGTGACCCAGACACCTGTATCGCGAAGTTCCGCGCAGGCGAACTTGATATCGTGACCGACCTCGATGGCAACGCGTTTGCAACCACCAAGGATCTTGGTGCGCAGCAGCGCCCACAGAGCGTCTTCACATACGAGTTCTTCCGACCGAACCACTCGCCAGATGACTGCTCAATCCTTGAGCCGCTCAAGACGACGCGTGGTGGCGGCTGCCCAGTCTCTGACCCTGCAATCCGCAAGGCCATTGCCCAGGCAACGGACAAGGACGCAATCTGGAGTCGAATCCTCGGTGAGGCGGGCGTGATCGCTTCGTCAAGCGTCACCCCACTCGCCTGGTTCTACAAGGAGCAGACCCCGGTCAAGTTCGACCTGGCAGCTGCAAAGAAGACACTCACCGACGCAGGCTGGGTTGACAGCAACGGCGACGGCATCGTGGAGAAGGACGGCGTTTCGGCCATCCTCGAGTTCTGCACGACGATGAAGCCAGTGCGCAAGTCGACCATCGCCTACGTGGCGGGTGACCTTGCAAAGATCGGCATCAAGGCCGTGTACAACGGTGGCAGCACGATCTTTGCTCCGTGGACGGAGTCTGACGAGTCACTCTCGTGCAACCTCTCCCGCGGCAATTTTGACGTTGCGCTTCACGCCTATAGTTCGGGCATTGAGGCGGTCTCGCTCTACGGCGTGTACCACTCAAGTAAGTTCAATCCGGACGGCCAGAACGATGCCAAGGTGAACGACCCGGCACTCGATGCCCAGTTGGACATCATCAAGGGCACCATCGATCTGGATGAGATCGCCGCAGCTGCAGCCAAGGTCCAGGAGATCATGGCGGCAACAACGGTCGAGATCCCACTCTATTACTGGATGGGGATCGAACTCGTGAGCGACAAGGTCGTTGGGTTCCTCCAGAACCCAACACAGGCCGGTCCGCTATGGAACGCAGGGGATCTCTCCCGCGCGAACTGATAGGGTTCTCATCACCCTCGGGTGAACTGCAGAAGGGGCGCCCCTTCTCTTTCTCCCATCCATCTTTTCTCTCCGTGCCGCGCCTCGGCGCGCGCGCCGAGAGCGGCGCCACGGGGTAGGGATCGGCTAGGATTCGGCAGATGCGTCGGCACGCAAGGAAGGAGGGGGAATGCTGAAATTTGCACTGCGCAGGATTGGCGCCAGCCTCCTCATCTTGCTCGGTACCACCGTGTTCATCTACGCGCTGCTCCTCGCCGCTCCTGGCGGCCCAGAGCAGAAGTACGCCAACAATCCACGCTTCACGCCACAGCAGCAGCAGGCCTACGTCAAAGCGCTCGGACTAGATAAGCCGGTTCCCGTGCAGTACTGTCGCTGGCTCGGTGCCTGCCGCCGCGACGCCGACGGAATCGACGCACTTATCGGACCCACTGGACTCCCGAGCATTCTTCCCACCTTCCTCTCCGGAGTTGACACGGGGATCGTGCACGGAGACTTCGGCTATAGCTATGAGAATGGGAACGCGGTGATCGATCGCATCAGTGGTGCGCTCCTTCCCACGGTGATCCTTGCCGGCCTCTCCGCCCTCCTCTGGCTTTCGCTGGCCGTCATTCTCGGGGTGATCACCGCGCTCAGAAACGGCGGGCTCTTTGACAATGCGTTCAGTGTCTTCACCTATGTGACCGCCGCATTCCCCACCTTTATCTTGGGTTTTGCACTCATCTCAATCTTCTCCGTTGCGCTCGGGCTAACCCCCGTAAGCGGCATGACGGACGGCCGTCTCTCTCCGGCATTCGGCAGCGACGCGTACTGGGTGTATTTCTCAGAGAATCCAGGTGTGGCCATTGCGGATCTCGCGAGCCACCTGATCCTCCCAGTGACGACGCTCGTGACGATCAGCGTGGCTGGTGACGCTCGCTATGTACGCCAAAGCGTGATGGAATCGATGAGCATGGAGCACGTTCGAACCGCACGTTCGAAGGGGCTGAGCAGCCTACGGATCAATCGGCGCCACATTCTCCGAACAGGGCTCATCCCATTTGCAACCAACATCGGACTCGCCTTTCCCTTCCTTGTCTCGGGAGCACTCATCACCGAGACGATCTTCAGCTGGCCCGGAATTGGTCGGCTCACGCTGATTGCCATTGGGAACTTGGACTACCCGCTCCTGATGGGCATCCTCTCTATCGGAGCCGCCGCGGTGGCGATCGGCAACCTCATCTCCGATCTCCTCTACGCCGTCCTTGATCCACGAGTACGGCTATGAGCGGAACTGCACAGAACCAACTCCCAGTGTCGGAGAGCCCGTGGCAGCAGGCACGCCGGCGCTTCATGCAGACACGTATGGGTCCCGCGGGGCTCGCCATTCTCGGAAGCATCTTTCTCTTCGTCGTCATCGGCTCGCTCTTGCTTCCGTTTGACTTTTACAACGTCCCGCAACCCGATGAGATCAACTTCATCGGCCGACCGCCTGCCTGGGGTCGTCCGTTCGGTGAAACCGGGATGCTCCAGTTGGATGTGATGACCCTCGTGGCAAACGGCGGGCGAACGTCGCTCGTCATTGGGTTCGCCACCGCAATCGGGTCGATCACCATCGGCACCTTTGTAGGCGTGATCGCAGGTTTCACCGGCGGCAAGGTCGATTCAGTCCTCATGCGACTCGCCGACGTCTTTCTCATGATTCCGTCGCTCTTCGTCATCCTCTTCCTCGCGCGCATCTTCCAGGGCGAAGGCGGCGGCGGCGTCTGGTCGCTGGTGATTGTCTTTGTTGGATTCGGCTGGATGGGTCTCGCACGACTTGTTCGCGGTCAGGTACTGGCGATTCGCGAGATGGAGTTTGTGGAGGCGGCACGTGCGCTCGGCGTCCCGCCCCTGCGCATTGCGCTCCGACACATCCTTCCGAATGCCATCGGGCCCCTCGTTGTGGCCGCACCATTCATCGTGGGCGGCGCAATTGTCAGCGAGGCCTTCATCAGTTACCTCGGATTCGGCGTGAACCCAGCCACACCAACGTGGGGGAACATCCTCTCGGAGTCGGCTCGGTTCCTACAGCAGGGGAACTGGTGGTGGATCGGCTTCCCTGGGCTCTTTATCGTTCTCACGGCGCTCTCCGTCAACATGATCGGTGACACCCTCCGTTCGGCGCTTGACCCACGAGGTCGCAGGTGACAGGGGCCAAAGGTTCGCCAGTCGTTGAGGTGAGAGACCTCAACATCTCCTTCAAGACCGCCGCCGGCGTCATCAAGGTGGTGCAGGACGTCTCGTTCTCCATCGGCAAGGGCGAGTGCCTCGCAGTGGTTGGTGAGTCAGGATCTGGGAAGAGCGTCTCTGCACTCGCTACGATCGGTCTCCTTGTAAAGGATCAATCAATCGTCACCGGCTCCGTCCTCTTCCGGGGTGAGGAGCTGCTCGGCAAGCCTGAATCCTACATGCGCAAGATTCGTGGCGGTGGCATCTCCATGATCTTCCAGGAGCCGCTCTCCGCACTCAATCCCGTCACCACTATCGGTGAACAGATTGCCGAAGTGCTTGTGGCGCACGGCCGCGCCGGATGGAGCGAAGCGAACAAGAAGGCGATCGAATATCTCGAGCTGGTGGAGATCGCCCAGGCACCTCAGCGGGTGAAGCAGTACCCACATCAACTCTCCGGCGGCATGCGCCAACGCGCCATGATCGCGATGGCGCTCGCCGGCGAACCAGAGCTGATCATTGCCGACGAGCCGACCACGGCGCTCGACGTCACCATTCAGGCCCAGGTGCTCGACCTGCTCCGTCGGACCACGAAGGAGCGTGGCACGGCACTGATGTTGATCACCCATGACCTTGGCGTCGTTGCTGAGACTGCAGACCGTATTGCGGTTATGTACGCCGGGCAGATCGTCGAGGAGGGCCCGGCACGAGAGGTGCTCCGCTCCCCTGCGAGTCCATATGCGCTCGACCTGATCGCGTCGATTCCGTCGTACGAACGCCGTGGAAAGGGGCTGACCACGATTCAAGGTGCCGTCCCGTCACCCGCCAACTTCCCAAGTGGCTGTCGCTTCCACCCACGCTGCCGCTTTGCGGTGAAGGCGTGCGCCGCCTCCGTGCCGGCGCTCACTGCGCGCGGGAGTGATCGATCGGTCCGTTGCTTCCGTGCCGACGAGATTGCTGGAGGTGCGAAGTGAGCGGTACGCGAAAGCAAAAAGGAACGTCGGCGCCATTACTCGAGCTCCGCGGCCTCAAGAAACACTTCCCAATTGGGAGCGCCATCCCCCTGATTCGAAAACGGAAGACGGTGAAGGCGGTCGATGGCGTGGACCTGACCATTGCTCGCGGTGAGACGCTGGCTATCGTCGGCGAGTCGGGCTCTGGCAAGACGACGCTCGGCCGCGTCGCACTCGGCCTGCAGAAGCCGACCGCGGGTGAGGTCTGGTTTGATGGCGCGAAGCTGACCGACCGTAGCGCCGAGGAGCAGCGCAAGCTGCGCCGCAGGATGCAGATCGTCTTCCAAGATCCGTTCGGCTCGCTTAATCCACGACTCCCCGTTGGCGATCAGATCGAAGAGGGACTCGTCGCCCACTCGATTGGTACCGCAAGCGAGCGCAAGGAGAGGATGCATGCTGCCCTCGAGATCGTTGGGCTTCCGCAGGAGTATGCCGTGCGATATCCGCACGAATTCTCGGGTGGACAACGTCAACGCATCGGTATCGCCCGCGCGCTTGCCCTTGACCCTGAGTTCGTTGTCCTTGACGAACCGGTCTCTGCGCTTGACGTTTCCATCCAGAGCCAGGTGCTCAACCTCCTAGCCGATCTTCGAGAGAAGCAGGAGCTCACCTACATGTTCATCAGTCACAACCTTGATGTCGTTGGCTACTTTGCCGACCGCGTTGCGGTGATGTACCTCGGCAAGGTGGTGGAGTCTGGTCCCGTTGATCAGGTCTTCACCAAGCCGCAACACCCGTACACGATTGCCCTCCTCTCCGCCGTGCCAAAGATTGAGGCACACGACAGCGCCGACCGTCTCATCCTTGAAGGCGAGATCCCGTCGCCAATCAACCCGCCGTCCGGTTGCCGCTTCCGCACGCGTTGCTGGCTTCGCGAACAACTCGGCAATCCAGAGCGTTGCGCCACGGAGGAGCCGATCCTCGCTGCGTCGCCACGCGCACTCGATGTGGCGGTTGCCTGCCACTTCCCACTTGAGGATGGCGCCGCCTCAACGACAAAGGTTGGTCGAGCTGCCGCGGCGGCGGCGTCAGCGAAGGCAGCGTCTCAGGTTTAACGGTCTAGCCGCGCGCGATCGCGCGGGCCGATTTACGCGCGCCTGAACTGCTCCAGTAGGCTCGCCGCTGTTGCGGCACTCGCAGCTTCCGGTTCAATTCGCTCTTCCGCAACGGCGATCAGGTCCGCCGCCTCACTGAGCGAGGCATAGAGGCCCGCACCAATCCCGGCGAGCGCGGCGCTCCCCGCGGCCGCTGCCTCAGGGATGCGCGGGAGCACCACTGGCACGCCGAGCATGTCGGCGCGTATCTGCGGAATCCCTCGCGGGACGCTCTGCTGTGCAGTGTAGAGACCGCTCGTTGCACCGGTCGCGGGGCCGGAGAGCCACATCTCGCGCAGCGGAAGTCCCGCGGCACGCGCGGGTGCAAGGAGCGCGGCAACGGCGAGCGCTCCGTACTCCATCACGGCGCGAACTCGATGCGCATCGCTGCGACGCTCATCTGCCGTACCATCCGCCTCCGCGCGTCTCTCGAGGATCTGCACCTCTTCGCCGCGGCGTTCAACGCGCACACCCTCAGCGCCAAGCGGGAGGCTGGCAACCGCATCAATGAGTTCGGCGGGCCTGCTCCCTCGCGCAATCGCCTCGGCGATCGTGGCGTCCAGGAGGAGGCCAGTCCCATCGAGTGCGCCACCCATGATGCGAATGTCTCCGAATGACGTTGGCGCTGGGCCAGACCAGAGCGCGCCACCGACCTCCGCGCTGATGCGTTCGGCGGTCGCTCGTTCAACGGAGACTCCAACCCCACC
>JBEDBF010000058.1:0-5617 GCA_041177405.1 Chloroflexota bacterium
GAACAAAAGCGTCTGGCTCTGTCAGCGTTGCGCCTTTGAAGCGCCAGCATTTGAGAACCCCTGCCGCAACTGCAACGAGTGGAACTCGCTCGTTGAAACCGTCAAAGAGCGACCGAGCGCGAGCACGCGCGCGCGTGCAACGAACAGTTCACGTGGTGGCGGACCCGCTCGGCCACAGGCGCTGAAGCTCGCTGGCGCGGATCGCGCACCGCGACTGCCACTCGGGGTTCCAGAGTTCGACCGCGTGCTCGGCGGCGGTGCCGTTCCCGGCTCACTTGTGCTCCTGGGTGGCGAACCAGGAATTGGAAAGAGCACCCTCTTGCTGCAGGCAGCGGCGGGGATCGCGGCCGCTGGCGGACGTGTCCTGTACGCGTCAGGCGAAGAGTCTTCCGCCCAGATTGCGGATCGCGCGGAGCGGCTCGGCTTGATGAGTGGACCAGCAGCCGATGGCGTTGAACTACTTGCAGAGAGTGAAGTCGGGGCGATTGGCGAGGCGCTCCTCGCTGCGAACCCTACGCTGCTGATCGTTGATTCCATTCAGACCGCAACGCTGGGCGGCCTGGAGGGCCCAGCGGGGAGCGTTGGTCAGGTGCGCGGTGCCGCCGATTGGCTCGCAGGAGTTGCACGCGCAACGAACTGCGCCGTGATCCTTGTCGGCCATGTGACAAAAGAGGGGAGTATTGCTGGTCCAAAGACCCTTGAGCACCTGGTTGACGCCGTCGTGATGCTCGACGGCGATCGCCACGGTACGCTGCGCACCCTCCGCGCGGCGAAGAATCGGTTCGGATCAACAGACGAACTTGGGCTGCTGGAGATGGGAGAGCGCGGACTCAGTGGCATCGACGATCCGGGCCGCGCCTTCATCGATGATCGAGAGGCGCGTGCACCAGGCGCGGTGGTCGCCCCGCTCCTTGAGGGGAGTCGACCGATGCTTGTTGAGGTGCAGGCACTCGTCGCGGGCGCCGCTTTCGGCGCACCACGACGCACCGGGCGTGGCCTTGACTCGGCGCGTCTCGCGCTGCTCGCCGCCGTCCTCGGGCGTCGAGCGGGGATCGCCGTTGGCGATCGCGACATCTACGCAAATCTCGTGGGCGGCATCGTCCTCGATGAGCCTGCACTTGACCTCCCGCTTGCACTCGCACTCGCCTCGTCGCAGAGTGATCGGCCGATCAGTCGGGAGACCGTGGCGGTCGGCGAGGTTGGGCTCCTTGGTGAGTTGCGGCCGGTCGCTGGACTGGGGCGAAGGCTCCGCGAGGCGGCGCGGCACGGGTTTACGCGCGCAATCGTCCCCGCGCCTCGTCGTGGCGTCACACCCGAGCCCGCCCCCGATGGGCTGAAGGTGGTCGCTGTCGCCACGCTTCGCGAAGCGATCAGTGAGGCGCTCGATGCTGGTTGATGTCGTCCTCGTTGCCGCAGGTTCAGGGACGAGAATGGGGGGCACTGATAAGTCGCTGATTGACGTCGCGGGTCTGCCGCTGCTTCGCTGGTCACTGGAGGCCTTACAGTCGCACCGCTCGGTTCGTCGTGTGGTGCTGGTGACCGCTGCAGATCGGGTCGCCGCATACGGATCGCTCGGCTGGCTCCCGTCAAACGTGACGCAGATCCTTCCGGGTGGCAACACGCGCTCCGCATCCGTTCTTGCAGGTCTCACCGCGCTGCGTGACGCTCCTGGCGAGCGCGCGGCGATCATCGCGGTTCACGACGCAGCGCGACCCGGTCTCACCAGCGAGCTTCTCGATCGACTCTTCGCCGCATGTGGAAGTGACGCATCCGCACCCGCACTTCCACTGAGCGATAGCATCACCCGCGTGCACGGAGAAGGGTCGGCTCGCGTGAGTGCAGGATCCCTGCCTCGCGAGCGTGTTGCGGCGGTGCAGACGCCTCAGTGCTTCGCTGGTCAGCACCTTGATCAAGTGATCAGCGAAATTCGTGCCCGACTGGATGCCCACGATGTGCCGACCGATGAGACGAGCCTTTTGGAGCGAATCGGCGTGACGGTGCACCTCGTTGACGGAGATGCACGCCTGCGCAAGTTGACCGACCCAACTGACCTCCCAGTGATCGAGGCGCACCTCGCGTCGAGCGCGAGCAGTGTTGGCAGCCGTCTCGCCGCGGTCGCGAAGGCGCTCGGAGAGCGAGCCAGCCTCTCCTCGTTGCGCGCGGGGTTCGGCGATGACGTGCATCCCGTCGGCTCCTCCGGTGAGATGCGCCTCGGCGGACTCCACTTCCCTGGGAGTCCCGCACTGATCGGCCACTCAGATGGGGACGTCGTACTCCACGCTACTGCGGATGCGCTCCTCGGCGCCGCGAATCTGGGCGATCTCGGACGTCTCTTCCCCGCAACGGATGCAACGCCGCGCGGTGTAGATAGCGGTGAGCTTCTGCGTGAAGTTGTGCAGCGCACGTCGGCGGCGGGTCTCACCCCACACTGGCTTGAGCTGACGATCACGGCGCGCAGTCCGCGACTCGCCGATCGACTCCCTGAGATGGGGGAGAGGATCGCTGCACTCATTGGCGTTCCGGTCACCGCGGTGAGCGTGAAGGCTTCCACAGGTAATCTGGTCGGCGATGAGGGGGCGGGTCGAGCGGTGCGTTGCACCGCGCTTCTGCTTGCTGAGCAGCGAGGTGCGTAGGTGATGAGCGGTGAGGGCGTACTGCAGTTTCGGGACACCCTCTCCGGGACAACGCGACCGTTCGTGCCGATCAACCCAGAGCAGATCGGCATCTACTCGTGCGGCCCCACCATCTACGGGCCCGCGCACATCGGCAACTTCCGTAGCTTCCTTTTCGCCGACCTTCTCGTGCGTTGGTTGCGCGCAAGCGGACGAACGGTGCGCTGGGTGGTCAACCTTACGGATATTGACGACAAGATCATTCGCGCAGCCGCGAACGAGGGGGTGGAGATTCGCGCCCTGACCGATCGCTGGGAGCGCGTCTTCCGGTCCGACATGCGGGCGCTCCGAATGACAGAGCCGGATGTGATGCCACGCGCGACGGAGCACATCCCCGAGCAGATTGCGATCGTGGAGCGTCTCCTCGAAAAGGGGCACGCATACAAGACGGAGGACGGCTCCATCTTCTTCCGCATTGCCTCGTGGCCCAGTTACGGCGCGTTGGCCCGCCTCGATCCTGAGGCGATGCGCGTGGGGGAGCGCGTGGAGGCGGACGAGTACAGCAAGGACGACGTGCGCGACTTTGTCCTCTGGAAGGCGGCGAAGCCTGGTGAGCCGTCGTGGGAGGCGTCGATCGGCGCAGGACGCCCAGGTTGGCATCTGGAGTGCTCGGCGATGAGCATGCGCTACCTCGGGGAGAGTTTCGATCTTCACACCGGCGGCATCGATCTTGTCTTCCCTCATCACGAAGATGAGATCGCGCAGTCTGAGGCGGCCACGGGGAAGCGCTTCGTCGGCACCTGGCTGCACTGCGCACACCTGCATGTCAGTGGCGACAAGATGTCAAAGTCACTTGGAAACATCTCCCGCGTTAGCGATCTGCTTGCGGACGGGGTTGAGCCACGCGCGTTGCGACTCGCACTCATCTCGGCGCACTACCGAACCTCGTTGAACTACACGCCCGACTCACTCCCCGCCGCACTCGCTGCAATTGAGCGCCTTGATGCATTTGATGGTGCACTTCGAGTGCGCGCGGGACGTGGCACAGACGCCCCGGGTGGTGTGAGCGCAGAGGTCGATGAGCTTGCGTCCAGCACGCGTGCCCGCTTTGCCGCGGCGATGAACGACGACCTTGCCGTGCCAGAGGCGCTCGCCGCGCTCTTTGACTTCATCCGCGAAGGGAATCGCCTCATCGACGCGAACTGCAGTGCCGCGAGTGCGACGGTGCTCAGCGAGACGCTGCAGTCGCTCGACCAGACGCTCGCTCTTCTCCCATCGGTCGTGACGCTCCCTGACGGCGCTGAGGAGCTGCTCGCCGCGCGAGTTGCAGCGCGTGCGGCGCGAGACTTTGCCGCATCGGATCGACTGCGCGACGAACTCGCCGCGCTCGGCGTTCTGGTTGAAGACTCGCGTGATGGTCAGCGCTGGCGCATCGCCGCGGCTACAACTGGGGAGGTGACAGGTGGATGAGCAGCGTCGACCTCCACGGCCAGGCGCACGCCCTGGAGCGCGTCCTACCGTGGGACCGAGCGTTCGTCCACCGGCGCGCAGCTGGACTCCGCGTCCCGATGGCCCACGTCACTGGACCTCGAAGCGAACAATTCCAGCGCAGGCGCTCACCCTCGTCGGTCCCGATCAGGAGTTGATTGCAGGGCGACACCCGGTGGAGGAGGCGTTCAGCGCTCGTCGTGAGGCGATCAAGCTCCTCGTCGTTCCACAGCGTCGCGCTGCGCTGCAGCAGGTGGTGTTGCACGCGACCACGTTGCGCATCCCCATTGTTGAAGTTGAAGGGGCGCTGATCGGTCAACTCGCCGGCTTCGACGGGCATCAAGGGATTGCGCTGGTGGTGCGACGCCGTCCAGAGGTTGCTCCAGAAGAGATCCTCGCCCGGGCCGTGAGTCGTGGCGAGCCGCCCTTCATCCTTGCCCTCGACGGGGTTGAGGATCCGCAGAATTTTGGGAGCCTAATCCGAAGCGCCGAGGCGGTCGGAGTTCACGGCATCCTGATGGCGACTCGTGGCTCCGCCCCCCTCTCGCCCGCCGCGATCAAGGCGAGCGCGGGCGCCGTCGAGCACCTGCTGGTCGCCCGAGTGGAGAACCTCGCCGATGAGCTCACCGCCCTCCGCATCCGAGGGATTCGGGTGGTGGGGGCCGAGGCGGAGGCGGCGCAGGACCACCGTAGCGCCGATCTTCGCGGGCCGATCTGCCTCGTGATCGGGAGCGAGGGGAAAGGCCTCTCCCCCGCAATTCGTCGCAGGATCGACCTGTATGTCCGCATTCCCATGGTGGGGAGGGTGGCAAGCCTCAACGCTTCAGTCGCCGGTTCGATCCTCCTCTTTGAGGTTCTAGGGCAGCGCCCGAAGTCCGCGGCACAGGCCGTGCCACCGGTGGGTGACCATCCTCCGCTCTCCGGGAGCGACGACAACCCCTCTGACTAGGGCCTGCTGCGCTCCGCCACGGCGGAGCCGAGCACGGCCTGGGTTGACCCGAGTGTGTGGGGGCTCTATGCTGACGGCTCACCGACGGACCGCAAGGTATCCCGACGTGGGCGCCGACATAGCTCAATTGGTAGAGCAGCGGTTTTGTAAACCGCAGGTTCCGGGTTCGAGTCCCGTTGTCGGCTCCAGCAATGGGTAGGTTGAGCAGGTGGTGAGCTCCGCTGACTGTAGATCAGCCGTCTTTGACTGTGGGGGTTCGATTCCCTTCCTGCCCACCACACACTTGGAGATAAACGAAAGAAGAACAACGAGACGAACGGACGCAACGAACTGGCCCACGTAGCTCAGCTGGCAGAGCACGTCATTGGTAATGACGAGGTCACCGGTTCAAGTCCGGTCGTGGGCTCCACCACTTGGTGGAAAGCGGAGCCGTCGACGCTGATCGCGACGGTAGAGAAGACGGAGACTATTCGAGATGGCAAAGGGGAAGTTTGAGCGGTCGAAGCCGCACGTCAATATCGGAACGATCGGGCACATCGACCACGGCAAGACGAGCCTGACCGCCGCG
>JBEDBF010000059.1:0-5611 GCA_041177405.1 Chloroflexota bacterium
GCTGATCTGCGCGGCGACCTCGCGCCGCATGCCGTACGCGGCGCCAGGGAGGCCGCCGGCGATCGCCTTGCCGATGACGAGCAGATCGGGCTCGAGCCCCCACGCGGCGGTTGCACCGCCGGGCCCCATGGAGATGGTGTGCGTCTCATCGGCAATCAAGAGCGCGCCGTATCTTGTGGCGAGCGCACGGAGCGCCGTGTGATAGCCAGCCTCAGGGAGAACGATGCCGATGTTTGTGAGTGCAGGCTCAATCAAAATCGCCGCAACGTCTCCGACGGCTAGTGCCGCCTCGGTTGCCGCAAGATCGTTGATCTCTACGACGCGCGTTGTAGTTGCGGGGTCAACCTGTGGTCCGGTGTTGCCAGGTCGCGCCACTGCCGCACCAGCAGCGCCCCCCGGCTGCGCGATGGCGAACGTCTCATCAACGGTGCCGTGGTAGCACCAGTTGTGAACGAGAATTTTCGGACGTTTCGTGATCGCCCGTGCGATGCGCAGGACGAAGCGATTCGCATCGGTAGCGGTGAGGCAGAGCTGCCAGAGCGGAAGGCCGAAGCGGCGCGTCAGTTCATCTGCAGCGTCAATCGCCGCCTCAGAGGGGAGCATGGTGGTTGCGCCGCGCTCCAGCTGTTCCGTGATCGCACGGGTAAGAGCCGTTGGCGCGTGACCCGCCATCGCCGCCGTGTCACCAAGTGCGAAGTCCAGGTACGCGTGGCCATCTGCGTCGGTGATCTCTGCACCGCGGGCGGAGACGGCGTACGGCGGGACGGGCGAGGCCCAGCGCTGCATCCAACTCATCGGGACACCCCCGACAAGGCTTGCTCCAGCGCGCTTGGCGAGCGCTGCGGCGCGGGGGTGTGTGACCGTGAACCGCTCAGCTTCTACCGCAAAGAGGCGCGCGAGGCGCACGTCGTCAATCTTCGGCGCGCTCCCCATTGACGCTACATCCTGCTGCGAATCGCCCAGAGGTCAGGGAAGACGGGGCGGTGCAGGCTCGCTGCAAGATACTCAACGCCAGTCGATCCGCCGGTGCCAGCCTTTCTGCCGATCGTCCGCTCCACCATCTTGACGTGGCGATAGCGCCACTCTTGAAGCCCCTCGTCGATATCGACGAGCAGTTCCATCAGCGATGCAACTTCGCCACCTTCGCGATAGAGCGCGAGAAGCAGATCTTGCAGCCCTTCGTCGCCCGTGTACTGCTCGGTGTAGTCGCGCTTCAGCAGATGTGTCGGAACGGCATGTCCACTCGCGGCAACCCAGGCAATGACCGAATCCCAGAGGCTCGGCTCTTTTGAGGCGGCGCGGACGCGCTCGCGTGCGGCAGCTTCAGGGAGGAGATCGGCGAGTCGCGGATTGCGGACGCCGAGGAGCGCCTCCAGTTCGCGGAACTGCGCCGACTCAAAGCCGCTGGAAGTGGCGAGCCGGCTGCGGAACGAGGCGAACTCAAGAGGCGTCAACGTCTCCAGCACGTCAACCTGCGCCACCGCAATCTTTAGGATGTGGCGGACGCGGCTGAGTCGGTGTGTGGCGCGCCACACATCTGCAGCGGCGAGTGCGGCAGCTACGCCGCGTAGTTCGTGCATCGCCTCTTTGAACCAGAGTTCGTAGGTCTGGTGGATGATGATAAAGAGCATCTCGTCATGCTCTTCTGAGCGCGGCGACTGCAGGCTTAACAACTCATCGAGACGCAGATAGCCCGCGTAGGTGAGCCCTGGGTCGGTCGTCTCGTCATGCGTGCTCATGCGCTGATGCTACGCCTCTCGAGAAAAGCGTGAGGCTCCGTCCCGCCTGGCGGCGGAACGGAGCCCCTGCGTGACGACAATTGCGTCTAGTTCGCTGGCATGAAGACGCCGCTCCACACCTGCCAGGCGAGGAGTGTCTTCGCAACGAGCGAGAGGATCATGTAGCTCCGCTCGCCGTGGAGATAGTCCGCCCAGCGTCCGACCTTCAGGCGCTGCAGCACCATGTTGATCGCGAAAATGTTGAAGCTCACGAAGAGGCTCACATAGATTGCGATCAGTACCGGCTTGAAGTCTTCGAGGCTTCCACCGTTTGGCGCGGTGCCCGTTGGCCAGTTGGCAAGCGAGAGCCCGACCGTGGTGAACATGGCAATCCACGGGGCGATACCCGCGATGCAGCCGAAGATGTAGTGGCTCCACTGCACGTTCTTTCGTCCGATGTTCGCCTCTTCCATGGACCAGCCGAAGAGGTTCATGGAGGCGTTGCAGACGGCGATCGCGACCAGCGCACCTGCGTCTGTGATAAAGCTGAGCGACGCGATGCCGATGATCATTAGGGTGGAGCTGAGTGCGTACTCAGCCCAGCGCATCGGGTTGAACTGGCGTGCGAGCCAGCCTTCGTAGCGCTCACGTAGCGGATACGCCACAAGGAAGTGCGCCAGAGCGGAGAGCGCAAAGAAGCCCGCAACGAGATACGCGAGCGGGAAGCTGAGCAGCAGCTCCTTCCCCTCTGTGAAGCCCGCGAACTCTCCGTTGACGATGCTCGAGACCGGGTAGGTCCCTTCAAAGCGCACGAGCGCATCCGTTGGGCTGATCGCCACAATGATTGCCGCCTGGATACCGTGAAGGACGACGAGGATTCGATTCCAGTTGAAGAGTTGCTTCGCGCGTGCGGGAGGGATCTTGGCGAACGTGGTCGCCACCGCCCCCGAACTTGATGTGCGCGACGCAGCGGTGCTGCGCCGTCTGGTTGCTACTGCCACGAGAACCTCCATCTCACTATCAGTCGCCGCCCTCATCGAGCGGCATGCGTATAGGGTAGCCGACTAGCCAATCAGCAATCGCATCGCGGCGATCGCCATTACGGCGGCGAGAAGGCGACGGAGCGTGATCAGGCTCACTCTACGAGCGCCGAGTTCACTGCCGAGTAGGCCTCCCGCGGCGGCACAGAGAAGTGCGAGCGGCAGTGTCTCTGGGAGCAGAGCGAGCGCGGCGGGCTTCGCCGCGATGCCAGCGAGTGAGTTTGCAAGGATGAAGGACGCAGAGAGCCCCGCCGCAGCGCGCGTCGTCGCCCAGCGTCGTGCGATCACGAGTGGCGTGAGGAAGACGCCGCCACCCGTTCCTGTTGCGCCGGCGAGGAGGCCGATCGCACCGCCAACAACAAATGATGTGGCCTTGCGCGGCGGATGGGCGGTGTGCTCAATTGAAGTGTCTGCACGCGCACCCGCGGCGAGCCTGACGGCGGCGACGATCAAGACGAGCGCAAGAAGTGGTCGGTAGATCTGGTCGGGGATGTTCAGCGATCCAGCGACGAACGCAGCCGGGACGGACGCTACGAGGAGGGGTGGGAGCAGCCGCCATGGGAGTTGGTCCGCGCGAGCGAATCGGACCACGGCGATTGAGGCGACCGCAAGGTTCAGGACGAGGGCGGTCGGGCGCATCACCTCTGGGGCGAGCCCCGCGAGCGCCATCAGGGCGAGGTAGCCCGTTGCCCCTGCATGTCCTACCGATGAGTAGAGGAGGGCGACCGCGAAGAAGGCGAGGGGGAGGAGCACCTCAATCACGGCTGAATCCACGCACGGATCATAGGGTGGAGGTCCCAGTCCCACGAGGGGCGCGACTGGTTGGCCACCACCTCCCGCACTCCACTATCCTCGCCCGTAATGCGGACTCTCCGCAGCGGGGAGGGGCACGCCTCTCCCTTGGACGTAACCAAGGAGTAGCAATGAAGAACCTACGGATCGGCGCGATCGGCGCCGCACTCCTGATGGTCGCTGCGGCATGTGGTGGCTCTTCGAGCTCCAGCGCCGACACCATCGCCTTCGCTGCGAAGGCATACCCAGAGGCCGGCCCGGCGGATTGCTCGGCTGAGGGCTATTACGGCTTCAAGCGCATCTCCTCAACGGACGCCAACACGGTGGTCTTTGAGCTCTGCGCACCTGATGTGGCGTTCATCCAGAAGTTGGCACTGACCAACTTTGTGATCAACGACTCCGGCTATCTTTCAACGGCAACAGCTGACGGCAGCATTGTCGAAGCGCCAAACGGCACTGGCCCATTCAAGTTCAAGGCATGGGAGCGTGGTACGCAGATCGTGCTTGAGCGAAATGCCGATTACTGGGGTCAGCTCGCCACTTCTGGCACCGCTGTCTTCCAGTGGCAGTCGGAGGCTGCAGCGCGGCTGATCGCCCTGAAGGCTGGTACAGCCGACGGAATCGACAACCTTGCGCCAACAGATATTGCGGCCGCCTCGGCGGATCCGACCCTACAGGTCATTCCGCGACCAGCGCTGAACATTATGTATGTGGGCATGAACTCATCTATTCCAGGCGATCCGTTTGAGAAGCTCGACGTCCGAAAGGCCGTCGCGCTTGCGCTCGATCGTCAGCGAATCGTGGACACTTTCTATCCAGGTGGATCTGAAGTGGCGAGCCACTTCACGCCGTGCACCATTGCACATGGTTGCGCTGGCGAGGCCTGGTACGAGAGGAACCTCGACGAGGCCAAGGCGCTGATGGCAGCGGCTGGCTACGCCAACGGTTTCAAGACGACGATCTCGTATCGCCAGGTTGATCGCGGATATCTTCCGGTGCCAGCACAGGTATCGGCGGACATCCAAGATCAGTTGAAGGCGATTGGCATTGATGCCGAAGTGAAAGAAGTTGAATCAACGGCATTCTTGGATGCCGCGAGCAGCGGCACGCTTGCCGGTCTGCACCTCCTGGGTTGGACTGGTGACTACCCAGACGCAACGAACTTCCTCGACGCCCACTTTGGTCCGTCGGTGATCCAGTTCGGTGCGCCGATTGACGCAATCACTGGCCCGCTCGGTAAGGCGGGCGCAACCGCGGTCGCTGAGGAGCGTGAAGCGCTGTACGCAGAGGCAAACAACGCCATCAAGGCGAATGTGCCAATGATCCCAGTTGCTCATGGTGGTTCAGCCGTCGCATTCGCCGCCGGCATTCAAGGCGCGCACTCGTCGCCACTTGGCAACGAGGAGCTCGCCGCGTTTGGGTCGGGTGGTGACGACACCTTCGTCTGGGTCCAGAACGGTGAGCCTGGTGGGCTCTACTGCGCAGATGAGACGGATGGTGAGTCACTGCGAGTCTGCGGTCAGGTCAGCGAAGGTCTCTTCGGATTCGTCACGGCTGGGGCGGAGACAAAGCCGCTACTCGCCACGGCGTGCGAAGCCTCGGCAGATCTGCTCACCTGGACCTGCACCCTGCGCACGGGCGTGAAGTTCCACAACGGCGCAACGTTTGATGCCACGGACGTGGTTGATACGTTTGCTTCGATTTGGGACTGCGCGAACCCATGGCACAAGGGTCGCACGGGAACGTTCGAGTACTTCGGGTACACCCTCGGTGCGTTCCTGAATCCAGACAGCTGCACTAAGGCAGAGTGAGTACTGCCGCACTCTCCACCTCCGGGTGGTGAGCGCGGAAGCCCCCGTCGCCACCTTCGGGTGACGGCGGGGGCGTACTCTTCCATCTTGAAAGCGGAGGGGTCCCAGCGAACATGACCACGTACATCATCCGGCGGCTCTTGGTGAGCCTCCCCGTGATCTTTGGGATCTTGATCTCCGTGTTTGTCATCACGCGCCTTCTCCCTGGTGATCCATGTATTGCGCTTCTCGGCGAGAAGGCGACGGAGGC
>JBEDBF010000060.1:0-5417 GCA_041177405.1 Chloroflexota bacterium
CCATCAAGTAGTCAGGGTGCAGTGAGAGCAGAAGGTTTGGCCAGACGGCAAAATACTGGATGCGCTTGGCATCTGTCTCCGTCATCCCCTTCAGCCACGGTCGCTCATGTTAACCCTTGTCGAGTCCCATGGTCAGCGCCTCGCCAACGAGCGGCTGCCAGCCTCCCTTCCACATGCCGCGCGCGGGGATGTCTTCGCCAAGATCGTACGGCGTCAGCGCGTTCAGCTGCGGATGCACGCCAGGGCAGTGATAGCACTCGGAGTAGTTCTCAACGAGAATTTTCCAGTTGGCGGCAACGTCATACACCTCGCGCTTGGCGAGTCGCAACGGCGCAAACTCAAATCGCGCAAACACGTCGACGAGGTCATCAAGGTAGGTGAGGAGCGGTTCAGCCGCCTTATCTAGCGTGAGGAAGACAAATCCTTGCCAGGTCTCACAGCGGAGTGGCACGAGGTCGTACTCGCGAGGATCGAATCGCTTCAGATCATCGGTGTGCTTCGCCTTGAGCAGCTTCCCGTCGGGGCCGTAGACCCAGGCGTGATATGGACAGACGATCTTCTTCGCCTCGCCGCAATCTGGCTTCCCATCCTGCGGCCCCTCAATGAGCGTTGCGCCGCGGTGCCGGCAGGCGTTGATGAAGGCGTGCAGCTTGTTGTCTTCCCCGCGCGAGATGATCACCTGCTCGCCAGCGAACTCAAGGAGGCGGTAGGAGCCGACGTTCGGTGTGTCCTCTTCGCGGCCGACGCAGCGCCACTCGTGGCGGAAGATCTCTTGGGACTCCCAGTTGAAGATCTCTTGATCGTGATAGACCTTCGGCGGGAACATGTCCGCCTCGTCAAATGGGCGGCGAACGGCGGCGATCGCCTCGGGATCAAGCGGTGCTGGTCGCGATGCCTTCAACATGATCAAGATTCTCGCACGACGTGCCGCTACTTGAGCGGGGCGTTGAGCTGCAGTGTGCCGCCACGCGGATCACGGATCTCCACGCGGACGAGCCCTTCGCGGGTAACCTCCGCACGGCCGCGGCTCCCGTCGCTCCCGTGAAGATCGAGCGAGCCGTAGGCACGGATCCGACTGCCGCGGAGCGAGGGGGCGAGCTCGGTGGTGACGGTCCCTCGGGCGGTGCCGCGCCAGGCGGCGAGGCCGGCGCGGCGACCAGCCGCGTCAACATCAAAGGCGAAAGTTGACGGCGCGGGCATGCCGAGTCCGCGGATTCCTACGATCGTACCGAGCACCCGCTCACTCGCCTCATAGACGCCGATCTTTGGCAGGACGGCGCGAATCTTCGCCGCGATCTCTCGGCGACCTCCCGTGTTGATTGCGCTGACGATCACGCCCGTCTCTCGATCGCGCTCTTCCACAATCTGTTCATCTGTAAAGTTCGGCTGCTGATATCCGCTCCCATAGGTTGTTGATGCGGCAACGCAGTAGTAGGCGAAGCAGGCGAGTGCGCCAGCAAACTCAGGACCGCCGGCACGGTCACTGCGTAGCAGCGTGCCGAGCGGGATGAGGATGCGGCTCTTTGCGGCGCGTCGCACAAGGTATTGCAAGAAGCTCGTCCCATGCGTCTCATACGGCGCACGCGCATCACCTGCAGGACTGAAGTGCGGAGTGGTGAGTCGCTCGTTGAGTCGCTCGGTCATCCTCCAATGGTAGCGTGCGACAACACTCGGCTACACTGGCGCGGATGAGCCGAGGCAGCACACCGCACTCCGCGCCCGGCCGCATGCCCGCTACCGACCTCGCGGCTGCCGCATCACTCTGGGGCGGCCTCTACGTCATCTCCGCCGCCACCTTTGAGGCGATCCCTCCCGCGACCCTTACGCTCATCCGCCTCGCCCTTGGCGTTGCCGTTCTCCTCATGTATGCGCGGCTGCGCGGCGTCAGCTCTGGATGGTCAGAGGTGCCACACCGTGCCGCGTGGGTCGCGGCACTTGTTGCCGCAGCGAGCATGCTGCTCCAGTTCGGTGGCACCGCGCTCACCTCTGGCGTGGAGGGTTCGGTGGTGACGATGGCCACACCTATCTTCGTGCTGCTCTTTGGTCGCCTGCTTGACGGCGTTGCCATCCCGCCACGCGCATGGGCTGGGATCGCCCTCGCAGTTGGCGGCGTCCTCCTCCTCTCGCTACGAGGGAGCGGAGCGCTCAGCATTGACGACCCTTCGCGACTTCTCGGCATGCTCGCACTTGTTGGCGCGGGGGCAACCTGGGCGCTCTACTCGTCACTCGGACGACCACTCGTTGCCGCAATCGGTGCGAGCCGGGCCATTGGCCTCACCGCTGCACTCGCACTCGTCTTCATTGCGCCGGTCGCCTTCATCGAGTTGATCGTTGTGGGAATCAACCTTGCCACCGCCACAACGCCCGCCGCGCTCGCCGCCGTTGCGTATCTCGCCGTTGGAGCGACCGCGATCGGCTGGTCGCTCTGGTATCGCGGCTATGCCGCCGCACCGCCGCGCGTTGCCGCCGCCGCACTCTTCTTGCAGCCGCTCGTTGCCGCCCTTCTCGGCGTGGGGCTTCTCGGTGAGGTGGTTGACGCGGGTCTGATCGCCGGCGCCCTGCTGTTGCTTGGAGGCGTTGCGATGATTGCACGCGGGGATGCGCAACGCTGATGGACGATCTTCGCCGCTACCTCGCTTCGCCACCGCCCGTAACCGGTCGACGAGCGATCACCACCAGTGATGCGGGAGAGGTGCGCAACCCAGATCCTGGAGATCGCACCGCGTGGCGCGACTGGGTCTCCGCATCAAAGACGCGGAACTGGCTGCGGAGAGATCCGCTCCTCGACTGGCTTGAGGTGCACGGCACCGCAAAAGGTTTTTCGCGTGATGTAGGCGCGGACGCAAAACCGCCAAGCCCATATGACTTGCGCGAGATGCTCTTTGCACAAGGGAGCCGATTTGAGGCGCGGATCTTTGAAATCCTTGAGCCGATGGTGCGCTCGCACCGGCTCGTCTCTGATGGCTGGCAGGCGACCCGAACACTCGCCGCCGCCGAATCGACGTTTGAAGCAATGTGCGAAGGGGTGGAGCTGATTGAGCAGGCGGTGGTTCGAAATCCTGAGGATCAGACGTACGGCGCGATCGACCTCCTTGTGCGGAGTGATGCGATTGAACGCCTCTTCCCCGGAACACTCAGTGCAGAAGAGGCGGCGCGTCCCGCACCAGCGCTCGCCCCTGAAGGGGGAGAGGCGCGGCCCTGGCACTACGTCGTGGTGGACGTGAAGTTCTCAACGCTGGATCTTTCGGTGAACGGATTTGCAGGGAGCTCGCATCGACACTACGCCGGTCAGGTGCTGGTCTACACGGCAGCGATCGCGCGCCTTCAGGGCTACTGTCCGCCCGATGCCTTTCTGCTCGGGCGCACCTGGGTGAGTAGTAAGGGTCGTGGCAGCGGAGCACTTGATCGGCTCGCGCGAGTCCCGATTGATCGCGAGAGCACGCGCGACGATGAGACGCCGCTCGCGGTTGAGGTGGGGCGCGCTCTGGAGTGGATCCGCACCGTTCGCCGCGATGGCGGCACATGGGAGGCGTTGCCACGACCGACGCGACCGGAGCTCTATCCGAATATGAACGCCGACCAGGATCAGCCGTGGAGTGAGGCGAAGCGCCTCATTGCACAAGAGATCGGCGAGCTGACCTACCTCCCAGGTGTCGGCCCAGATCTTCGCGATGCGGCGGTTGCTGCTGGAGCGCTGCGACGCGATCAACCTGGGCTCACACCAGAACGGCTTGGCGTAACGGGCGATGCTCGACCGCGTCGACTCGCTGCGGTCCTCGCCGCAAATGCCATCCCCGCCTCCGCGCCCGCCGCGGAGAAGGTGCTGCCAGCGCGCATTGAACTGCGCGACGATCAACACTGGCGTCGCCCCGCACGGATCGAGTTCTACGTTGACTTCGAGAACTCTGGAAATTTGAACGATGACTTCACGGCGCTACCACTCGTTGGCGGTGCAACCTGCATCTTCCAGATCGGCTGCCACGTTGCCATTGACGGACGGGAGCCGACCGCTGAAGCGCTCGCCGCGGCCAACGCCGCGGGCGCCGTTGCGGGGGAGCGCCTCTTCTCTCCGCGCAGCGAGGATCAGGACTGGTTCCCATCGTTCGGTCAGTGGAGTGGCGATCGGCTGACCCCCACGTCCGAGCGCGCGGTGCTTGACGCGTGGCTTTCGTATATGAGCGCATGGCGAGCGTCACTCGGCGTCTCGTGGAGCGAGACGCGCATTGTGCACTGGTCGCCAGCGGAACGGAACCTCCTCTTCACCGCCGCTGATTCAGCGGCGAGTCGACATCCAACGTGGAAACTCCCGGAGGAGATCGGCTGGTTCGATGCCTTTGACGAACTCGTCTACCGCGTACCAGTGAGCGTGCGTGGCGCGTACGGGTACGGACTGAAGGAGATTGCAAAGTCCATGCGCGCCGCGGGTCTCATTGATGTCTCATGGGGCGACGGTCCCGCGGATGGCATGGGGGCGATGGCGGCCGCCTATACGGCGGATGCTCGCGCCGCCGCCGAGGGGAAACGTCTCGCCGACTACGACTACTTCCGCGCTGGTGCGGAGTACAACGCAGCGGACTGCCGTTCTATGTACCTGGTGCTCGCCTGGTTGCGCGCGAACCGCTAGCGCGCAGCACCGCGGCGCGCGGTTAGCGTCGGCGGTAGCGCCGCGCGATCACGCTGTAGAGCGGAAGCTTTGTCAGGAGCTCTGAGATTGGCCGTGCCTCGCGGCCCTCACGACCCTCAACGGCGAGCAGTCGGTCCGCGGCGTCCCCCTCAACGTGGCGCGGATCGCAGGTGGCAAGGTCGATCGCCACTTCGCCAGGGACTGCGGTGCCAAGTTGCGCAAGGAGCTTGGCAGGGATTCCATCTTCACCGAATTCGGTGCGTACCTCTTCTTCAAGTTGCCAGCGGGGATTGCGGAAGAGGATCGCGCGCCACGCCTCCGCAACCGCCGGGGTGACCGTTCCGTCTCCGGGCTGCGGTGACGGAGAGAGGTCGCTGCCGCGTGCCCATCGTGCCGCCTGGTGGAGGAGCGTGTACTCGTCGAGCTCAAGATAGGCGGCGAGATCCTCTGCCGGAGACTTCTCTCCGAAGATCGCACGGATCCCAGGGGCGAATGCCTCCTTCATGTCTAGGTCAATGCCGCGCACGGTGCGATGGAGATAGACCTGTTGGTACATGAAGTGGCGCGCGTTCAAGAAGCTCTCCAACGCACCGACCGCGGGCTCATACAGGGTGAGGCCGCGCGGTCCAATGAAGCTGTAGCGACGCAGGCGCTCCACATCTACTGCGCCGATCTGCACGCCGGTCATGTATGAGTCGCGGCGAACGTAGTCGAGGTTGTCAACGGTGAAGACGCCGGAGAGGAGCGGCTGCATGATGCGCAGCCAGCGCGGCACCGTGTTGTCCTCCAGCGG
>JBEDBF010000061.1:0-5400 GCA_041177405.1 Chloroflexota bacterium
ATGCGGAGAACGCTGGTTGCGGGGGATGGATTCGAACCACCGACCTTCGGGTTATGAGCCCGACGAGCTGCCACTGCTCCACCCCGCTTGCGGAGTATCGGCAGTCTCGCGAGTTGCGTCAAATACCTTGCTCGTTGTGGGCGTGACGGCGGAGGAACTCCCCGATCGGAAGGCGTGAGCCGAAGCCTTCACCGAGCCCATGCGCGTATCCCACCAACTCGCCGTCCGCCTCTTCCCAGCAGAGATGGAAGGGGCGACCGAATGCCGTTGCGGGGAAGTCAACGAGGCCTCGTTCAATATCCCGAAGCTCAACGCCGCGTCCCGCAACGCGATCAACACTCGCCTGCATCTGGTCCACCAGGGCGCGGATTCGCGCCTCAACCAGCGAGCTGGTGACCAATGCACCCTGCGCGGCAGGGTCGGCGTTGACCGCCTGAAGGTCACTCTGGTCGCTTCCACCCGGGCGCGCCCCGGTGCGTTCGAGCCGACGGAGGACGAGCAGCTCCTGTTTCAGCGCCTCAAGGGCGGCGCGCTGCTCGCGAAGGAGCGCGATCAGCGGACGTAGCTCCGTGAGCGCCTGTGTTGCCGCTTCAATCGACCAATCGCGCCGCATGCGTCGATTCTCCCATGAACGGGACCCAGCGACCAGCGCGTCGTGCGAGAATCTGGGCGGGCCGGTAGCTCAGCGGTAGAGCAGGGGTCTTTTAAACCCTTGGTCGCGGGTTCGATCCCCGCCCGGCTCACCAAGCGGCCGCGTTTTGTTACGCGCGGCTTCGCAGGCGCTCAACGCCGTAGTAGATAAGCGCAACCACGTAACCACTAACGATCACCCCGCCCATGAGCGAGAGCACCGACGCGTACCCGTACTTGATCACATTGAAGAATGGATACGGATAGACCGACGCAGCTGCTCCATGGATCAACGTATATGCAAGGTACGTGATCGGAATGATGAAGACGGCAAACGTGTCGCTGAAGGGGAAGCGACCACGCGGCCCCGCAACAAACCAGACGAGGATTGTGGCCATAGGTGTGATGTAGTGCTGCAGCAGATTTGACACCGCGTACCAGCTCTGCGGATTTGATGTTCCCGCGAGAAGCAGGTGGTAGAGCACCATCGTCATCGTGATCATCAACAGGCCGGTGTTGCGCAGGCGGTTGAAGATTCGCCCTGTGCGCTCCGGGTTGAGATAAAGGGCGGTCAGCGTGAGTGCCACCGCAATGTTGGACCAGGTCGTGAAGTAGCCGTGGGAGTCAAACACGCGCCCAACTGCGCCTGCGAGACCATCTGCACTTCCGCCGAACATGTTGCTGCTCGGATCGTACGCTTCGGTGCGCGGCACTAGTTCGAAGATGTTGGTGACCTGGGCAATTCCGTACCCGGCCCACGCCAGAAGGGCATTGACGCCGAAGAGTAGTTTTGCCCTGCCGCTCATGCGCAGGATCTTACTTCCTTAGGAGCCTCTTACGCAGCCATGCTCCGAATCGCTCGCGTTGCGCATAGGCCACGGCCATCGCGCAGAGCAGGACGAAGTTGAGCGTCCATGCGCCTGCGGACGAAAGGAAGCCGAGCTGCTCTCCAATCTCGCCCGGAATGGCAAGGCCTGGAATGGTGAGACCGAAGAGACCAGCCCGGAAGACGGGGGCCTTCGGCGAAGTGATCGCGCTCACTGAGGTGGTTGCGGGTGCGCCGGTTGCATCTTCTCCGCCGATCAAGAGCGCGTGTGTCCCAATTACGGCCCCGCTTGCATTCGTGCGAATCTGGTCCGCAGGGAGATCAACTTGCGGGACGCTCTTCCAGTTCGTGATGCCGGTGGCAGCGGTTGGCGCTGTCCAGTACACGCTCCCTACGGCCGCGCCATCCTGGACGCCGCCTGCAACGTAGAGCGTGCCGTTCGCGCTCCAGAGCGCAGCGCCTTCACGCGGCGATGGGAGGTTCGCGTCACCTGAAGTTACTGTCCACTTGTAGATGCTGCCGATCGGCGCATCGCCCTGCTCATCAACGACATCCTCTGCTGGCGCGCCACCGCTGTGTCCGCCGCCGCCGGCACTCTTCTCGACCGCGATGTAGCCATGGAGAGAGACGCCGGTGTAACCGCTCGCGTCGCGCCCACCCCAGAGCCAGACTGAGTCACCTACGAGCGCAGCCGCGGCATTTGCGCGAGGTTCAGGGAGCGGCACCATCTCCTCCCATGGGCCGAGGCTTCCATTTGACTGGAGCGTCGACTTCCACACGTTCGTCTGTGGATTATTGAACTCATCGGCGCCGCCAAAGACAATCAGACCGTCGCTCACGGTAATGACCGAGGCCCCAGTTCGTGGTGCTGGGAGCTCAAGTGCATCGGCAAGCATCCACGCGTCAATGGTGCCCGTCGCCGGGTCTGGCGCGCCCGTGAACACGGTGGCCGTTGCGCTCTCTGTATCTGAGGTGCCACCAATCACGTATGCGGTGCCAGCAAGATACGCGGCCGCACTCAAGGCACGTGGCGCGGGGAGCGGAGCAACCGCTGACCAGGTGGAGAGCCCCTCAGGGCCAATCTCTGCAGCAGTGACGCCTGACGTGTTCGCGTACTCATCGAACGCGCCGCTCGCGCGACCGCCGAGGTAGTAGAGGTGCGTGCCGACCTGCAGGAGACTTCCGCCTTCACCGGCACCGGGGAGCGCCACGGGCGCACCGCTCTCCCACGGGATGAGCGCGCCCGCGGGTGCGGGGCACGGAAGGTCCTTGTTCTCGCCTGGGCAGATGTTGACGAGTGAGACGGCGTTGAGCCCCAACTCCAACGTGGGCGACGTCACAATGTAGTAGGCGCGATCAGGGATATAGCCGAGCATCAGGATGATGAAGAGAGTCCAGAGTACGGCGCGGAACGAGGCCCAACCCCAACCCGCCGCATCAAATAGGCCAAAGAGCGCGCGGCGCGGCGCGGGAGAGGGTGCAAGTTGCTGCTGGCCGATCGGTGCCGGCAGGCTGCTCACTTCACCACCAGGTCGCCGACCATGTTCGGATGCACGGTGCAGATGAATGAGTAGTTGCCTGCAGCAAAGGCTGGCACGTCATACGTCTGCGTTGCTACGCCGGGGAAGATGGCGCCCTGCCAGAGCTCCTTCCCCACCGCACTCGCCGTTCCTTCGTGGATTGCAACATTGTGCGGGATCCCAGCATCCTGATTGTCAAAGACGAGCTTGAAGGTCTTGTTCGCCTCAACCTCGAGCGTGGTGAGGTCAAACTTCACGCCCATCGACACGATCGTATACGTGCCGCCCGCGCCACCCGCCGTATCAGATGGCGCCGGCGTCGGCTCGCCTCCGGATGGGGTTGGGGTTGGCGTCACAGCAAATGCATCCTTCCAGCATGCGGGTACTGGTGTTGCATCGGCGGCCGGCTCGTAGGCAGCATCGCGCCAACCGGTGACTTCAACCGCTTCGCCTGTTGCAGGATCGATCACCTTGACCACGTCGTCCTTGGTGGCGCGAATCCATGCGATCAATTCTTCAATTTCGCGATAGTTCAGCGGGCCGCCGTTGCTGTCCGCCCAGACACCCATCAGCGAATTTGCGTCGCCGCAGATGTAGCGTCCTCCCACGGTCAGCACGTTATGGAGATACGAAGGCGAAAGATGCGCGAGCAGTTTTCCTTGGTCATTGAGCACTGGACCGATGCCGCCCTGCCCTTGTTCGCCGTGGCAGCGCGCGCAGTTCGCTTGATAGAGGTTGTAGCCGCGCTTCACCGTGTCGAGGTAGATCTCCTCTCGAGCCGCCGCCATACGTGAAGACCCTTCCACGCCCGGAAGGCCTTGGTCGTAGAAGGCATACACCAACACGAAGAGCGTGACCACGGCAATGCCGAGAAGGGCGGTCATGCGCGCTGAGCCGCTCTGACTGACGATCTTCGCTACGCGCTCGGCGGTGAGTCCATGCGTTTGGATCGGCGCAGGACTGGAGAGACGCGGCGTTGGTGGGGTGAGCTTCTCCGCTGGCGCTGGAAGGTTGCGCTGCTCGTCAGTCATTTAAATGCACCCTGTCGCCGCGCGCGGCGCTTCAATTCCAGGCTGACCGAGCGCAACCGGTGGGACGCCAAGGGTGATCTTCCCTGTGTCGAGCGTCAGTAGACCCTTCTCATCGACAAGGAGTGCAAAGCGATCCATACCGCGAGGTGCGGGGCCAACGCCATCCGCCTTGGTGCCGAGTCGGTCGTAGCGACTACCGTGACAGGCGCACTCGAGCCAGTACGTCTTGATGCAAGGGTTCGGCTTGCAGCCGAGGTGCGGGCAGCGCTGGTAGAGGGCGCGCACGTTGAGCGCCGTGCCGTCGCCGGTCACATCTTCGCCGGCAACAAACTCTGGACGTGTTGGGTCAACGAGCATGATGAAGGCGCGCGCCTCTTGCACATAGACGGGATACCCCTCCGCGAACGGGAGCGCGGCGTTCTGGTTCTTCAGCGTGTCAAACGTGCCCACGCTCACCTTGCCGCCGAAACCACCTTCGAGATTCGGCCACAGGAATGAGAGTGTCCCTGCCGTGACCTCAAGGAGCCAGAGTCCGAAGCCCGCACCGATCGTGGTGCGCAGGAGGCGACGCCGCGAGATTCCTTTCACCTCTTCGTGGCGTAGCGCCTTGATGGTCTGCGAGGTGAGCGCCTTCGGCTTCTCTGCAGGTTCAACTTGATAGTGACTCACTGCACGCCTCCGTTCACAAGCTGAAGAAGAAGCCGTTCACCCACGGCAAGACGAATGAGTAGCCAGGGCCTCGGAAGAAGATGCCAATGAACGTGACGGCGAGTCCGAGGGCCCAGAGGATGGAGAAGAGCGAAACCTCAAGCTTCCGGTCCGAAGGTCGCGTGCTGTGGATGTTGCGTCGGTCTAGGTACGGAATCAACGCGCTTCCAACAAGCACGGCGGCGGGCGTCAGTGCGCCCGCAACTGTTGGATGGAAGTAGGCGAGCAGCTCTTGCAGGCCAAGGAAGTACCACGGTGCCTTCGCTACCGCGGGTGTGACATTCGGGTTCGCAAGCTCTTCGAGCGGTGCGTTGATGAAGAGGCCGAGCAGGAGGAGGAAGATGCTCATCGCCACCGCGGCGAGGAACTCAATGGTGAGCAGGTGTGGCCACGTCATCACCGTGTCGTCCGGCTCTTTCTGGACGCGGACGACCGCGTCTTGCTTCACCAGCGCGAGGAGTCGGTATGGACGTGCCGCCATTGGCACGCGCTGCTTATCGATCTCCGTTCGACGCGACGGATCGACGGGCGCAACTGGTGCTGGGCGCTGCTCGTCGCTCATCGGCTCACCTCGCTCATAGTGGCCCGCTGATGCCGCCGTCCTTGCGGATCCGCCAGAAGTGGACCGCGAGGAAGACCGCCGCGAGCAGTGGGAAGACCATCACGTGCAGCACATAGAAGCGCA
>JBEDBF010000062.1:0-5384 GCA_041177405.1 Chloroflexota bacterium
GGGGCCACGAGCACGCGGCGCACGGGTAGATCCTTGATGGTGAGGGCAAGGATCTGGGCAGCGATCTTCTCCGCCTCATCGGCGTTGGCGGCGAGCTTGACGCCACCCGCCTTTCCGCGTCCTCCAACCAGCACCTGCGCCTTGATGACAACCTGTGCGGCGCCACTGGCGAAGAGCCGCTCAGCGGTTGCACGCGCGGCGGCAGGGGTAGTTGCAACCTCGCCGTCTGGCACTGGTAGTCCTGCACGGCGGAGCAGTTCACGCGCCTCAGCCTCGTGCAGTTTCATCTCGCCTCCGCTTACTGCTGACGGGCAGTCGCCCGAGTTGTCATGGGGGAGTGTACGCGTGCAGGTCCCAACCGTCGCGGCTAGGATGGGGGGAGCGGTAACGGAGCGGCTCAGTCGCCGGCCGCAGCAGAGGGGAGATGCCCGTGGCGCGAGGATCTGGACCGCTCGCTTCGCCCCAGAAGCTTCGCAGCTACCCCTCCTACCGAGGCGGCGAGGGGATGGCCGCGTGGGCCTTCCACCGCATCTCGGGGATTGGCGTCTGGCTCTTCATCATCCTTCACGTGATTGATATCTGGTTGATTGGAGCGAACCCTGAGGCATACGACTTCCTAGGCCAGATCTACTCCAGCCCACCTGGGCGTGTGATGGAGACCCTGCTTGGCGCGGCACTCTTCTATCACGCACTCAACGGGATGCGCATCGTGGTGATGGACTTCTGGCCCGCACTCACCGCTTATCACCGACAACTGTGGCGGATCGTGTGGATCGTCTTCTTTGCGATTGGACTCCCCGGCGCATACATCATCTTGAAGCCGATCTGGGAGGTGGCGGGATGAGCGCGCCGCGCTACTCAATTGCCGGACGACCTCGCCCGAATGGATCCAAAGTGGATCTGTACGTCTGGTACGCCGTTCGACTCAGTTCACTCGCGCTCTTCGTGCTTGCGCTGGCGCACTTCTCAATGACGCACTTCGTCTTTGACCCTGCAGATCAGAGTGCAGAGTGGGTGCGGCAGACTCGATGGAACTCCGTTGCCCTCCGCGCACTTGACTGGGGAATGTTGATGGCGGTACTCGTTCACGGTTTCCTCGGCATGCGTACCGTGCTGCAGGATTATGTGCCGTCACGCGTGCGCAGCCTCTCCCTTGGCGCGCTCTACCTGCTCGCGCTGATCCTCTTTGTCCTCGGCACCCAAGTTGTCATCGCGCTGCCGTTCGATTAAGAAGAGAAATGAGTAGCGCACTTCGAGTAGAGGCGGGGCAGATTGATGTAGATGCGATCGTTGTTGGCGCGGGCGGCGCTGGCCTCTGGGCTGCCCTCGAGCTCGCTCGTGAAGGCGTTCCAACAGCGGTGCTCACGAAGTTGTATCCAACGCGATCGCACACGGGCGCTGCACAAGGCGGCGTCTGTGCCGCACTCGGCAATGTGGAAGAGGATCACTGGGAGTGGCACATGTTCGACACCATCAAGGGTGGCGACTATCTCACCGACCAGGATGCCGCCGAAGTGTTGGCTCGCGAGGCGATCCCTGCGGTGATCGAGTTGGAGCGCATGGGCCTCCCATTCAATCGCACTCCAGACGGAAAGATCGACCAGCGCCGTTTCGGTGGCCATACGCGCAACTACGGTGAGGGGCCGGTGCGACGAAGTTGCTACGCGGCCGACCGCACCGGACACATGATCCTCCAGACGCTCTATCAGCAGTGCATCAAGGCGGGCGTCAAATTTTACGACGAGTACCACGTCGTTGATCTCCTCTTTGAGGGTGGCAGTGCCGATCAGGGCGGTCGCTGCAGTGGCGTTGTGGGCTACAAGATTGCTGACGGTTCACTGCACGTGCTGCGCGCAAAGGCGGTGCTCCTTGCAACTGGCGGTTACGGACGCGCCTGGCGCGTCACATCAAACGCGCACTCGCTCGCGGGCGACGGAATGGCACTCGCCTGGCGCCACGGAGTCCCTCTGATGGACATGGAGTTCTATCAGTTCCATCCCACCGGAATCGTCGGGATTGGAATCCTTCTCTCCGAAGCGGCTCGAGGAGAAGGTGGCTACCTACTCAATGGCGAGGGGAAGCGCTTCATGGAGACGTACGCGCCGAAGTTGATGGAGCTGGCGCCTCGCGACATGATCTCGCGGGCCATGTATCAGGAGATCCGAGCCGGCCGTGGCATTGACGGCAAGGACTACGTCTTCCTGGACGTGCGACACCTCGGCCGAAAGGTCATTGAGGAGAAGCTGCCTGACATCACCGACTTTGCGCGCGTGTACCAAGGCGTTGAGCCGATCAGCGAGCCGGTCCCCGTGCAACCGACGGCGCACTACGCGATGGGCGGCGTGCCAACGAACCTCGAGACGGAGGTCATCGCAAACGCCGCGGGCGCGGTCGTTCCAGGACTCTTCGCCGCGGGAGAGGTCGCCTGCGTGAGTGTGCACGGTGCAAATCGCCTCGGGACGAACTCGCTCGTAGACCTGCTGGTCTTTGGGAAGCGAGCGGGGAAGCGCATGGCTGAGATCTGCAAGAACACCACCGCTCCAACGCACATTGCTGGAGCTGAGCGAGCGATCCGTGACGAGATGCTCGCCCTCTCAACTCGGCCCGAGGGCGTGCGCCCAGCAGAGATTCGTCGCGCGCTGGCCGACGTCATGATGGAGGGCGTCGGCGTCTATCGAGACGAGGCACTCCTCACCAACGCGGTAAAGGAGATCCAGCGACTGAAGGGTGAGTACCAGCGCGTGCGCGTCGAAGACACGGGGAGCGTCTTCAATACGGATCTCCTTGAGGCGCGTGAGCTCGGCTACCTGCTCGACGCCTCCGAGGCAACCGCCGTCTCCGCCCTGGCGCGTAAGGAGTCGCGTGGCGCGCACAGCCGCGAGGACTATCCTGAGCGCGACGACGAGAAGTACCTTGCGCACACGCTGGTATGGCGCGGCGCTGGCGATTCTCCCGCAACCAAGATTGACTACAAGCCGGTGACGATCACGAAGTTTGAGCCAAAACCACGTGTCTACTAGAGGTGCTCCGATGGATGTTGAGCTAAAGATCCAGCGATACGATCCCGAGAAGGACACCGCCCCGCACTGGGAGACGTACCGAGTCCCCGTGGAGCCGATGGATCGCGTGCTCGATGTGCTCACTCGGGCAAAGGAGTTGTGTGACGGGAGCATCACCTTCCGACGTTCGTGCGCACACGGCGTCTGCGGCTCTGACGCGCTCTTGATCAACGGGCGCAATCGGCTCGCCTGCAAGGTGCGCGTTGAGCAGCTCGGGAAGAGCATCAGCGTCGCACCGCTCCCCGGCCTCCCCGTGGTCAAGGACCTGGTGGTGGATATGGACGAATTCTTCGGCAAGTATCGCTCGGTGCTTCCGTTCCTGGTTGCCGACGAGCCGGAGGGGACGGGGGAGCGACTGCAGTCACCTGAGCAGCGAGAGGTGTATGACGACACCACAAAGTGCATCCTTTGCGCAGCATGCACGAGCTCGTGCCCAAGCTTCTGGGCTCAGCCTGAATACGTTGGGCCGGCGGCCATTGTGAACGCGCACCGCTTCATCTTCGATTCACGTGACCAGGGAGCGGAGGAGCGCCTCGAGATCTTGAGCAATGAAGATGGCGTCTGGCGCTGCCGTACAACCTTTAACTGCGTTGACGCCTGCCCTCGTGGAATCAACATCACCAAGGCGATCCTCGAGGTGTCTACGGCGATCGGCTCTCGCGGTTAGCGCGCAATGCGCGCGCTGATCGGTCGAACAGACGGCGCCTGCCGAGGGAATCCTGGCCCAGCATCTATTGGTGTTGCGCTCTATGACGCGTCACGTGAAGGCGCTGATCACCCTTCGGCACAGCCAGACGCCACGATTTCTGCTGCGATCGGTACCACAACGAACAACGTGGCGGAGTGGAAGGCGCTCATCTCCGCAATTGAGCTCGCCGCTGAACTTGGAGCCTCCGAGCTCAACCTTCTCCTTGATAGCAAGCTCGTCGTAGAGCAACTGAATGGGCGCTGGCGCGTGCGCGATGCGAAGCTGGCGCCACTCTGCGACGAAGCGCGCGCTCGACTTGCGCGATTCGCTGTGTGGAGTGCCGTGCATGTTCCGCGCGAAGAGAATCACCAGGCCGATGCACTTGCGAACGAGGGGCTAGATCGTGCACTTCGCGGTGGACCCGCCTGGGTTGTCCGCCGACCAGATGACCTCGCACGATCGCGGGGCGCCTCCCCGCGCGAGGGCGTTCTCGATGTAGATGGATTGTCGAGTGGAGTCGCGACCACGCTCACCATGCTTGGGAGTGGGGCATCGCGTGGCGTTCCGAGGGTAGGTTGCCGTTGCGAGGTATGCATCTCAAAGGACGTTCGTAATCGGCGGCTGCGCAGCTCGCTCCTCGTAGAGTGGCGTGACGTCGCGACCGCAACATCCCGCTCGGTGGTGATTGATCCTGGGATGGATCTTCGCCAGCAGGCGCTGCGTGGAGGAATCTCGCGAGTTGACGGTGCGCTGATCACCCACATTCACGTTGATCACACTGGCGGGATTGATGAGCTGCGTACATACACCGACGCACAGGAAGAGGTGCTGGATGTCGGCGCCGCCCCCGAGACGTGCACGGAGCTCTTGCGCAGATGGGAGTACGCCTTTGATGGACGAACCGCACCGGGGCACGGCATCCCGTCACTTCGACTTGTCGAGGCGACACCGTACGTGCAACTCGGCGGTCGCGCCTTTGAGGCGATCCCGCTCATTCACGGACGACGGCCCGCGCACGGCTGGCGCAGCGGTGGATTCGCGTACCTCACCGATGTCTCTGCCGTGGCGCCAGCCTCACGAGAGCGGCTGCTGGGCCTGGACACGCTGATCGTCTCCGCGCTCCGCGATCTGCCACACCCGACACACCAGACCGTGGAGGAGGCGCTCGCGCTTATCGGTGCGCTCAGGCCGCGACTCGCCATCCTGACGCACCTTGATCACGATCTTGATTACCAGGATCTGTCCGCACGCCTCCCCAGCGGGGTGCTCGCCGGCTTCGATGGGCTCGTCGTGGAGGTCGCGGCGCGCTAGACTCCCCCTCCGGCGAGATGGTCGGACGGCCGCGAGTGAGCCTTCGGGCTCGCTCGAGGAAAGTCCGGGCTCCAAGGTGCAAGGCAGCGGGTAACGCCCGTCCGCCGTGAGGCGCGGACTAGTGCCACAGAGACGAGTCCACCGCGAGCTTCGGCTTGTCGGTGGGGTGAAACGCGGCAAACTCTGCCTGGAGCAAGGTCAAATAGGGGGACGCTTTAGCCCTTGTGGCTGGAACTGGCGCACCGCCAGGGTCCTCGGGTTGATCGCTCGAGCCATCGAGCAATCGGTGGTCTAGATGGATGGCCGTCCCTCCCGCAAGGGGGGAC
>JBEDBF010000063.1:0-7634 GCA_041177405.1 Chloroflexota bacterium
CCCTACGGTTACGTGCAGCCACACTTGGTGCGCTCTTCCTTGCAGCGCGAATCAGCTTCTTCGGCCTACCAATTCCGCCCGTCGATGTCGCTGGACTTACTGCAGATCGCGTCGCAATTCAGGGTGAGGTACGAGCCCTACTTGCACCCCTACGGGGTACTCAGCGGATCGTGCTTGAAGTTTCTGGAGTCAGAATTGCCGTTGAGGCACCGCCCAACCCTAGGCTCCGCGTTGGGGACCGTATCGAGACCACCCTTGAACATCGCAACCTCTCACCTGAGGCCCGTGAGCGCTCTCGCGTTCGTGGCATTCAGGGAGCGGCTCGCACCTACAGCGTCACCCTCCTCTCACGCGGCGGGCCACTCGAATGGTTGCGTAGTCGGATCGGGGACGCTCTTGAACGCGTCATCCCTGCACCTGCTGGCGGGCTTGCTGCAGCGATTGTCGTTGGGCTTCGGGAGCGGGTGGATGAGCGTCTTGCCGACGCGTTCACTGCCACAGGGCTTGGTCATGTAGTCGCTCTCTCTGGGTGGAATGTTGCCATCACCATGGCGGTCGCCGATCGTGCACTTCGTCGCTTCTCACTCCGCCGTCGTCGCTGGTCTCTCATCGTGATAGCCCTGTTCTACGGCCTCCTGGCGGGCGCGAGCGCGAGCGTCATTCGTGCGAGCGTAATGAGTGCGGCCGCACTGATTGCTGCATCGAGCGGCCGCCGCTGCGCCGGCGCCGTCGCCCTCTCGCACGCCGTACTGGCACTCCTCATCCTTGATCCTTCCATCGCATATGACGTCGGCTTCCGTCTCTCCGCACTCGCCACTGCCGGCCTCCTTGCAAAGAGTGCAGACTGGTCGAGCGCAGCGATACGTCTCACACCCCACCTACCTCGACTCCTCCAGCGACCATGGTCGGTGATCGCCGAGGACGTTGCCGTCAGCTTCGCGGCGCAGGCGGCAACAATCGGGGTGGTTATTGCGCTGTTCGGGCGTGTGGCTCTCTGGTCCATCCCTCTTACGCTCCTAATTGCACCTCTGATTCCAGCGGCAACTGGTGCATCGCTCCTGGCGATACTGGCGGGAGAGCTGACCCCACTCCTCACTGGACCACTTTCACTCGCTCCGAGCGTTCTCGCGCTCCCTGCGAGCGCGCTCTTTAGGACCGCAACCTGGATCGCCGAGATTGGAGCGCAGTTGCCACTCACAGACATTGTCGTCCCACGCACAGCCACCTTCGCGGTCGGCGCTGGGCTCTCGATTCTTGGGTTCACGACACTCTTGCGCAGAGAGTCGACATCAACGTCGCAGGTCACCGAACCCACGCTCGGTCTGTCCAGGCGCATCTCAGCCGCTGCTGGAGTGGTCATCCTTCTCGTGAGCTCCCTCATCTCAATGAGCGGTAGCGCCGCCCCGGGTTCACTTCGAATCTCAGTTTTAGATGTTGGGCAAGGAGATGCAATTCTCGTAGAGATCCAAGGTCGCCGGATGCTCATTGATGGTGGTCCTGATCCCGCACGTCTAAGCGTCGAACTAGATGCGTTGATTCCTTCATGGGATCGCAAGATTGACGTGCTCGTTGCAAGCCATCCCCATGAAGACCATCTTGCCGGCCTACCGCGTCTTCTTGATCGATACCAAATTCGATCAATCCTTGGTGCAGAGACTCGTGGCGGGGGTCCCGCCTCTGCAAGCTGGAGCGAACTGTTGCGGGACCAGCAGGTGAGCTATCACACGGTCACTACTGGGACATCTTTCATGCTCGGCTCAGCTCGACTAGAGGTGTTATGGCCAGATCAAGCTGCACTAACATATGAACCGTCAGATAGTGGAAGCGCGCTCAACAATCGCTCAATAGTGATGAGATTGGATCTTGATGAATTCTCTGCACTGTTCACCGGAGATATTGAGTCTGATGTTGACGCACTTATTGCCAGGCGACTCAGGGCACCTGTCGATCTGTTGAAAGCGCCGCATCACGGGAGCGCAACCGCCTCAAGTAGGTCCTTCCTGCAGATCGCCGATCCACGGCTATCCGTGATCTCGGTCGGCGAACGAAACAGTTACGGCCATCCGGCGGCAGCAACCATCGATCGCCTCCAGGAGCGAGGAGGTTCGGTCTTACGCACCGATCGCGATGGAACTATTTCAGTCATCGTGAACGCTGATGAGATCAAGGTAGAGACAGACTTCGGTGCGCGTCAGGTGCCAACACGGACCCAGATTGGGGCGCGCGTGTTGTGGGGCGCGACGCAATCAGATGTACCCGATGCACGCTGGCCACCTCTCCAGCGCTTGGGTGTGGATGCAAGCCTGCCTGCGGGCTGCCCCCTTCCAGCCGCTACCATCCGCGCATGGCAAAGCCAACGAATCCTGCAGTACTCCTCGCCTGGGGCGATGACCTCCTCCTGATCGAGGAGGCGGTGGATCAACTCGCCAAGGGGCTGGCGGGTGGCGGAGCGGGTGCGGGGCGCGGCTCAGGGAACAGCGCTGGGGTGCTTGCGGACCTGTCGCAGCGACTCGCGACGGGTGGACTATTCGGCGGTGGAACGCTTGCGGTCGTCGCGGGAGCGGGGCGACTCTCGGCGACGAAAGAGTTGCGGGCAGGCATCGCAGCCGCACTCGCCAACATTGCACCCGGCAATGCTGTGGCACTGATCGATCAACGTGCGCGTCGGCCGAACCTTAGAGGGGCGCGACCAGAGGGACCAGGTGAGCTGGGTCTCCTTGTGAAAGATGTTGGTGGTGCGGTGATTGATTGCATCTCCCCCGGCCCTGGTGAACTTGCGTCGTGGATCTTGCAACGAGCAAAGGCGGCGGGTCGAGAGATCGCAGGTGATGCGGCCAAAGAGATTGCCGAACGGCTCGGTGCTGAAGTGCGCGAGCCCGACCTTGACCGTAGTGGGATGCGAATGACGGCAGCGATCGAACTCGAAAAGCTCATGCTCGCGATCCCAACAGGTGCCATCTCGATTCGCGCAGTGGATGCGCTGGTGGCAGATCGCGGGATTGGCTCTCTCTTCGCCTTTGCTGACGCGATCGTGGCGCGGAGTGGCCCGCTCACGGCAAAGCACCTTGGTCGTGCGATCAGTGAGCCCGGCCCCATGGTCGTCTCAACGCTGCATAGAAAGCTTCGTGATCTGGCGCAGATCCACGGAGCGGTGGTGGAGGATGGACGTCCGCTCGCGCAGGTGGCGCGTGAGATCGGGATGCACGAGTATCCGGCTGGGAAGCTCGCCGAGGCGGCGCGAAGGTGGAGTGGCCGAGAGATTGCCGATGCGATCACGGGCCTTGTAGAACTCGACGCGATCTCAAAAGGTGATGGGGAGCGCGCCTGGGGCCCTGCGCTCACGCGATGGAGCGCGACGAGGATCGGTTAGTTGCTACTGGATGCGGAGGAGTACCTTCGCCGACGCCCAGAGCTGCTCAAGCTTGTAATACTCGCGCTCAGGTGGCGTAAAGATGTGCACGATCACGCTTCCGTAATCCAGAACAATCCAGTGTGAAGACGGAGCGCGGTGTCGATGCGCAGGGGTTACTCCTTCAGCCGCCAAGCCGTCAACAATGCTCGCGGTGATCGCCGCAAGTTGTGGCTCTGAACCTCCAGTGCAGATCACAAAGGCCTCAGCGATCGTGGTGAGACCAGCCACGTCAAGGACGACAATGTCTGCAGCCTTCTTATCCTCAGCGAGGAGGGCAACCCTCCGCGCAAGATCGTGTGGTTCAATGTTGCGCTGCGGTGGGATCACCCCTTCAGCCTACCCGAGTCTTCAGGTTGCAGGATCCACGGGAATATCATCGGTTTCGATCGGCCGCTTCAGCACGAGCTCGGGGCGATCAAGGTAGAGACCGCTCTTCTTGATGTATTCCGCGACGGGGTTCGGAACGAGGTAGCGAAGCGAACGTCCTCGTGCAGCGAGTGCTCGCAGCTCACGGCTCGCATGGGAGAGGTGGAAGCCGTCCAGATAGAGGAAGCGATCCTCACGCCCTGGAAAGTGTCGCTTCAGCCAGGCACGATCCGGAGTGGGCGTCCCTGGGCGCGGCAAGGCTGCAACACGGGCAAGGTCGAGGATGGCGACTGGATCTTCCCATTCGTGGAATCCGAGGAGTGACTCAACCGAGAGGATCAGATAGAGCTCATGTGGGGCACCTGGTGGTGCCGACGCAGCAATCTCACGCAGCGTATCAACGGTGAATGAGAGTCCTGGTCGATCCAACTCCGTTCGGCTCAACTCAAAGTTTGGATTCCCTGCAATCGCAAGCTCAACCATCTCGCACCGTGTCTCAGCAGCGGTGACTCGATCATTGACCTTATGCGGTGGTCGTGCTGCGGGGACAAAGATCACGCGATCAAGCTTCAAGAGGTCACACGCGGCCTGACCGAGCGCGAGGTGCCCGTCATGGATCGGATCAAACGTCCCGCCGAGTACACCGATCTTGCTCACTGACTCCCCTCCGAACTTCCGGTGGCCGCCTCTTCCAGTGTTTCGCCAAGCTCCTCTAGATCGAGATCGCCCGCCTCAGCCGCATCTGCGGTGTTCAACAGGTCTGCCTCATCTGGATCCTCCCACTCAAGCGAGAGTTCGCCAATGACCACGGTGTCTCCGGCTCGGCAACCCGCCTTGCGTAGCGCTGATTCAATCCCCTGTCGCTTCAACTCATGATGGAAGCGCTGCGCCGACTCATCGCGTGCAAAATCGGTCTGGTGCACGAGGCGCTCGATCGCCTTGCCACGCACTCGATAGGCCTCGCCATCGCGGCTCACCTCAAACCCAGAGACGGCGATCGGATCAATGCGGTGCACCACAACGCCCGCCGGCTCCGTTGGGAGCGCGAGCGTCTCGGCATCGGGGAGCAGCTCGGCAAGTTCGTTACGCAGATTCGCAATCCCCTCGCCTCGCGCGCCACCGATTGCGGAGCAAGCAATACTCTTGAGCCCAAGAGCGCTGAATCCTGTGCGTAGCGCTTCAAGGCGTTCACGGACTCCTGGGCGATCAATCTTGTTAAGCACCACAAGCGTGGTCTTCTCCAGCAGCGCCGGATTGTGGGCGGCAAGCTCTTCGCGAATGATCGCCGCGTCGCGTAGCGGGTCGGCTGCCGACGCGTCCACCACATGCACGAGGATTCGCGTGCGCGATGCATGTCGCAAAAAGGCGAAGCCAAGTCCAGCACCCATTGATGCCCCTTCGATCAGCCCTGGAAGGTCGGCCACCGTCGGTCGTCGACCATCTTCAATCCCGAGCTCGATCACGCCAAGGTTCGGTTCAAGCGTAGTGAACGGGTAGTCCCCAATCTTCGGTTGCGCGGCGGTGAGTGCGGCGAGGGTGGTTGACTTCCCAGCGTTTGGCAGGCCCACAAGGCCAACATCGGCGATCAGGCGAAGCTCAAAGCGAACCTCGCGCACCTCACCCGGCTCCCCGCGCTGTGCATGGCGCGGCGCCTGGTGCGTCGAGGTGACGAAGTGCGCATTGCCAAGACCTCCACGACCACCTCTGACAATCATCACGCGCTGTTCGCGGGAGACAATATCGGCAATCAAGTCACCGCTGGCGGCGTCAAAGATTGCCGTTCCTGGTGGTACGCCGATCTCTAAGTCTCGCCCCGCCTTTCCGTGTGACTTCTTGTTTCCGCCGTTTCCACCGTCGCCAGCCTGCAGACGCCGCTTCTGTTCAAAGTCGCGCAGGGTTGTCTGGCCCGTATCTACGGAGACGTAAATGCTCCCACCACGACCGCCATCGCCGCCATCAGGACCGCCGCGCGGCACATGAGACTCACGGCGCATTGTCGACGCGCCGTCGCCGCCCCGTCCAGCTGAAAGGTGCAGGTCAACGACGTCGAGGAACACCGCTACGGGAGGAAACGCGCTGGGTTATAGAAGGTTGATCCACTCGCAAGTGGATAGCCACGCGAGACAGAGAAGTGGAGGTGCGGACCAGTCGTGCAACCGGTATCGCCGATCTTTCCAATCTGCTGCCCGCGCGCAACCTTCTGCCCTGGGGAGACCAGAATTCTTGAGAGGTGATAGTAGCCCGTATAGAGATTGGATCCGACCGCGATCACCACCTGGTTGCCGCCGCAGTTGTTCACCCAGCCCGTGCGCACCACCACGCCTGCCGCCGCAGCGAGGATCGGTGCTCCGGTCGCCTGCGAGATATCCATGCCGTCATGGCCGCGGAAGAATCCCCGTACGAATCGACCACCAGGAACCGGATAGCGGAACGTCATCCCGCTGTAGATCTCCGGAAGTGGGCCGTTGTATGCATATGATTGCCCAGACGCTTGATATGTAGGTAGGGCTGGTCCTCGACCACCGGGGAGCACCAAGACCATCCCGAGCACAACGTCCGAAGAACGGAGTCCGTTGTACGCCATGATTTTTGACTGAGGGACACGTGATGCAGATGCGATCGACTTCAGCGTTTCATGCTCTCGGACAACATGAACATATCCCTTTGTGTCTGGAATCTTGAGACGTTTTCCAGCGGGAGGATTACTCGTTGATGGAAGGCGGTTAGACCAGACGACATCCATCAGGCCAATGTTGTAGAGCTTCGCGATCTGCGCGAGTGTCTGCCCCTTCTGCACGACGTGGATCTGCACGTGCACCCGACCGTCCTGGATGTTGAGGTCGACAGCAGCTGGGAGGAGCATCGTGCCGTCCTCAAGAATCTGCGGGCCATCAAGAAGCGCGGTCTCGCTGCTCGCGCTAAACGCCACCAAGGCCTCGCGAGCCACCTCGATCGGGCGCCACCCGAGTGCGCCTGGTGCCAGAGGATCTTCGTTGTTGGTGAGGGAGGTTGTGTTGACCTCGTTGGCGGTGGCGCTCCGATCCGGATCGACCGCGCTCCCCCACAGTGCCGGAGTGACGGGTTCATTGGCTTCCGGGCTTCCCGTCAACGCTCCGTCATCGAGTGCGAGCGCCCGCTGGTCGACCGCCGGGCCCGGAAGGATGCTCGCAACAACTGCGAGGCCGAGTAGGAAGGCGATTCCGATTGGTGCCGCCTGCTCTGGAGCTCGTCGAAACCCTGTGAGTCGCTTCGTCAGCGCCGTACGGCACCGTGAGATGAGCCGGACTACACCCCACTCTTCAAGCCGCGGGGTGAGGCGGTGGAGGAGCGCTGCGATGGCAAGGCCACTCGTACGTTCTTGCAGCCTCGGATGGACGTGGATCCGTCGTGGGAGCGGGTGCCGAAGAAATTCGCCTGCGCGGAAGAGGCTCAGGCTGAGTGCGCGTTCTCCAGCCCGTTCCAGGGTGCGGAGTACCGCGATCGCTTGACGACGCACGACTGCCAGCAGCCGGAACCAGAGTGTGCCCGGCCGCGCGCCACCCAGAGGGTTCGACGTTGAACTCGTTGAAGGTTCGCGACCAGTTCTTGCCATCTGCGCCTCCGATCTCAACCCTCATTCTACCCGCCCCCGATCCGTGCTCAGGAGAGGCGTGGAGGGTGCTCCTTAGGCCGGGTTTGACCCTTCAGTCCCCTTGGTGAGGGAGGCGAGGAACTGGGCATTCGACTCGGTCTTCGCAATGCGGTTCAAGAGGAGCTCAATCCCCTCGTTCGCGCCAACTGCTGAAAGCATGCGTCGCATGGTCCAGACCATCTTCAGCGTCGCTTCATCGAGGAGTAGTTCCTCTCGGCGCGTACC
>JBEDBF010000064.1:0-5990 GCA_041177405.1 Chloroflexota bacterium
GTCTTCGCTGCCAGAGCAGCTTCCTTGAGCCCATACTTTGACGCATATGAAGACTCAACGTAAGAGATCGAAAAGTTTGTTGCCTTGATGTACGGCGCGATTCCGCCATTCCCTGGCTTTCCGGTAATCGCCGGAGCACCGTTCGCTGCTCGAATAGCGGCAAAGTACGTCCCTGGCGCGGTCTGCGCCGGCGTGAACGTGCCTGCGGCGTCATTCAGGTTAGCCTCAGTTGAAGACGTGAAGTTACTGTGGTAGCCACAATTCTTCTGCGCTGCCGATGACGCCTTACCAAGATATGAAGCGAATACGAACGTCGTTCCTGAGCCATCGGAGCGACCTACCACATTAATGTTTGCGCTTGGCAGGTTGGCAACCGAAGGATTAAGCGCTTTGATCTGTGGGTCATTCCACTTCTTGATCGTGCCAAGATAGATCCCGCAGATCACAGGACCGTTAAGGCGCAGGGTTGCTGCAGCGCCAGCAGTTGTTTTGAGGCCATCGAGTCGGTAGACGACTGACAAAGGACCTGTGATCGCGGGAATCACCGAGTACTTGTTGCCGATGTTGGTAGCTTCAATTGAAGCGCGCTGAGACGAAGTGAGGACCGCGTCAGATCCCGAGAACATCTGCGTTGGCGACTTGCGCGCCGTTCCGTAGAAGTTCGTGATGCCCGCTCCCGAGCCACCACCGGTGTACCCAAGGACAAGGCTGTTAGTAGAATTGCTCGAGTGGAACTGTGCCTGCGATGTACCCGTGGTAACCGCGGTGGCTTCAGTATTTTCGGTGGCTTCAGTATTTTCGTCAGTGAAGGACCTGAACCAGTCGGTGTACTGGTTCCACGGGAAGGTTGCACCTGATCCTTCAATCTTCCCTGACGCATTTGCGTCGATTGAAGGTGCAGCGCCATTTGCCACGCCGCTAATGCCGATTGCCAGCACAAGGGCGGCAGTGATGCTGACGCGGATGCTCTTTGCGAGATTCATCGTCACTCCTACCTGTTGGCGAGGCGCCCCTGGCTCGCCGTGATCTGCGGGCGCATGCTCATCCTCTGTGGGACGTGTGAACAGCCTGCTACCGCCAGGTAAACGCCGCGTTAATTTATTTCCGCTGACGGCGATCACGAGGCGGACTGGAGCGGATCGCCCCCCACTCGGCCACGAGGACGGCAATCAGGATGAGGGCCCCACCGAGGAGCTGAACGGCGGTGAGTCGCTCGCCAAAGATGAGCCCCGCCGCCACGATCGTGAAGATCGGCTCCACGGTGCTGACGAGGGCGGCTCGGGCGGCGCCGAGTCGCTGGGCCCCTGCGTAGAAGGCGCCGATCGGCACGATGCCAGCGATCGTGGCGACTCCGAGGATTGGGAGCAGCGCGTCATCCGGGATAGGCGTTGGCAGAAGGTCCCGCCCAGCGAACAGACGAAGAGCGAAGACGCCGAGCGCCGTGCCAGCCAGGCTGAGCGGCACCGCAGCGAGTGGCGGGATCCCACCACCGCGACTTGATCCCGTGCCGCTCTTCGACTCTCCGCCAAGACGGGCGGCAAGGATGATGTAACCGCTGTAGATGATGGGCGAGGCAACGCCGAGTACCAGGCCAATGAGCGCTGGCTCCTTTCCGGCAGAGATCCCGCCGACACCGAGAGCCACGCCGGTCGTGGCAATCCCGAGTGCAACCCACGGACGAGCGCCAGACGGTGCGTGTGCAAAAAAGATGGAGAGGACGGCCACGATCGCTGGGTACGCGTAGGTCATCAGTCCTGCGAGTGATGCGTCAATCCAGATCAGGCTCGCAAAGTACGTGGAGGCGTTCGCTACGAAAAGCGCACCGATTGCGAGCGCCGTCAGCGCGCGTCGCAGCGAGAGCGAACGGAGTGCTGCGCGTCCAGCGGGGAGTGCGAGCACGACGAGGCCAAGGATGAGCGCGGCGAGGAAGTGGCGCCAGGCGAGGAGGTCGAGCCAATCGAATCCGGTTGGATAGATCCACTTTGCAAAGAGTGGCCCCGAGCCATAGCCAAACGCGGAAACCGCGACGAGGAGAATCCAGGGAAGTCGTGATCCGCGCATCTGCGCAGGATACGCGTCCGCAAAGGGGAGAAGCAGATAGAGTGCGCAGATGCCGCCCATCGCCATTGCACTCCTCCTTGGATCCGCGATGAGTCACGCTGCGTGGAACATCCGGCTCAAGGGCTCGAAGGACCCTGAGCAGGCAGCCGCAACCGCGGTTATCCCCCCGGGCATCGCCGTCGGTGCAGCGCTAACGCTGGCATGGGCGGCAGGACTTGTTCAGCTCCCACTTGAGGTACTTCTTCTTGGCGTTGCAGCGGGTGCTGCAGAACTCGCCTACTTTTTGACGCTAGCGCGGGCCTATGGCGGCGCACCGATCTCTGTCATCTACCCGCTCGTTCGAGGAGTCAATCCCCTAGTCGCAATCTTCATCGGAATCGCCTTACTTGGAGAAACGCTGCATGGGAGTCAACCGTACGGCGTCGCGCTTGTCGTCATTGGGCTGTTCATCATTCAACCCCCGTTCCGCACAGGCGCCGCTGGCGCCGCGCCACGTGCGATCGCATTCGCTGTCACCGCAGGTATCTTCTCGGCCATCGGTTCGGCAATCGAACGTAGTGGCGTGCTCGCCTCTGATCCGCTGACGTTCCTCTCCTTAACATGGGGTGTCACCGGACTTCTCTATCTCGTGGTTGCAGTGCGACGCACGAACACGCAACGTCCTACGGCGAGCCTTGTGCTGACAGGTGCACTCATCATCTTTGGACACCTTCTCGTGATGGGCGCACTTGCCGTTGCACCGCTCTCCATTGTGGTGCCACTGCGTGAATCTGCCATCCTCCTTGTAAGTGGCTGGGGCCTCCTGCGATTTCATGATGCTGCAGGTCGTCGCGCCGCGTTACTGCGCGCGGCGGGAGCGCTCGTGATTCTGCTCGGTGCGATCCTGATCGCGCTCGGTTAACATCTGAAGATGCCTGCAACACGTTCTACCGGAGGTGGCGCACGCCTCACTGCAGCCTCTCCGCTCGCGATTGCGCTCGGAATGCTCGCCATCTACATCGTCTGGGGCACCACATACCTTGCGATCCGCGTGGTCGTTGATCCTTCCGCGGGCAGCGCAATTCCTCCGTTCACGATGGTCGCACTTCGTTTCGCCCTTGCTGGCGCGGTGATGCTGGCGATCGTTGCCGTTGTCGCGCGGCCTGCGCTGCGCGCCCTGACGCGTGCACAGATTCGCGACCAGGTGATCGTTGGCCTTGCACTGAACGTTGGCGGGCTTGGGGTCACCTCGTTTGGCGAGCAGACCATTCCATCGGGGATCACCGCGCTGTTGATTGCGCTCCTCCCAATCTGGGTGGCCGTGATTGGTCGCGTCATCTACAAGGATCGAATTGCGCCGCTCACCCTCTTCGGCATCGTGATCGGCATCGTTGGGGTTGCAATCCTAGTATCGCCGCGCACTGACGGCGCTGGGCTCGATCCCCTGGGACTCGCCTGCATTCTGCTCAGCCCCCTCAGTTGGGGTGGTGGATCGATCTGGAGTCAACGCCGAGCTGCGACGCCGCCCGATCAGCGCGTTGCAGTCACGATCCAGATGCTTGCGGGGAGCCTTGGTGGTGCGGTCGTCGCCGTGCTGCTCGGCGAGCCAGCGAAGATCCAGCCTGCCACCATCGGACCAGACGTCCTCTTCGCGCTCTTCTATTTGACGACGGTGGGGAGCCTCTTCGCCTACAACGTCTACACGTGGCTCCTTCGCGTTGCACCGTTCGGACTCGTCTCGACCTATGCCTATGTCAACCCAGTGGTTGCGGTCATCGCTGGCGGCCTCATCCTCGCTGAACCAATCTCGGCACAGATCGTGCTCGGCGGTGGGATCGTCGTCGCGGGGGTAGCCATGATGGTGACCGCGCGAAGTCGCACAATCAAGGCGGGTGGCACGGCGCACTGAGGCTAGGATGCTCGAATGGATGGAGCGAAGCGACGTACATTCACCGAGCGAGTGATTGCGGCGGGCCGCGCCATGGGAGTCACCGTACGACCGCACCCGATGGCGGAGAGCACCGCCACAGCCGCACAGGCAGCCGCTGCCCTCGGCGTCCAGGTTGGGCAGATCGTCAAGAGCCTCGTCTTTACCATTCAGGGATCGCAGGTGACGCGCGGCGCTCTCTGCCTCGTCTCAGGAGCTGATCGCGTCGACCTCGCAGCACTCGGCCGCGTCCTTGACCTGTCTGACGGCGAGCAGGTGCGCCGCGCGACGGCGGATGAGGCACGCGATTTCACGGGCTTTGTCATTGGTGGCATCCCTCCTTTTGGGCACGCGCCAGCTCCCGAACATGAGCCACCGATCATTCTCGCCGACGGCGGACTCGCCGCGCGAGGTGAACTCTGGGCCGCTTGCGGCACACACCTTGATGTCTTCCCGATCAGTTTTGATGAGCTGATTCGCGCCGCAGGGGCCCGCGTCGTTTCGGTGAGCGAGCAGACCACATGAGCGGCAGAGCGGCACCAACCGCAAAGATCACGCGCGACGCTGCACGAAGATTTCTTGCAGAGCGACACATGCTCCTCCCGCCGCGATCGCTTCCCGCGGGGCGTGGCTCGGTGCTCGCTCTCGTGGAGCGGCTCGGCTCGCTACAGTTCGATCCGGTTGATCTTGCTGGACGAAGTCACGAGATCGTCTGCCATGCGCGCATTGACGGGTTTGAGCCACGTTGGGTTGACGAGCTCCTCTATGCATCGGTGCCGGCGAAACGCGCGCTCATTGAGCAGTACAACGGCGTGCTCGTGATCGTTCCAACAAACGAGCTTCCCTACTATCGTCGCCCCGCAGATCGCCGTCGTGAACGCTTCTGGAGTGATGGCACCTACAAGAAGTTGAAGCCGTGGGCGGAGACGATCATGTCGCGTATCACCAGCGAAGGTGCGCTGAGCGCTGCTGATTTCGGTCCGTCAAAGCTTGTCGACTGGTCGTGGGGTCCAACTCCCGCCTACCGTGCAGCACTTGAAATGCTCGCTAACTCAGGTGAGCTCTACCTTGCGCGACGCGAAGGTTCTATTCGCTGGTTCGACCTCCCCGAACGACTCCTCCCTCGCAACGTGCTGGAGCGGCGCGTCAGCGAAGAGGAGCAGATCGAACACACCTTCCTCGCACGACACCGCGACCTCGGTCTCGCCTCGGCGAACGGCGTCTGGGTGCAGAACGATTGGCCACTCAAGCGAAAGGAGTTGGTGCGTCGACTCACCGAACGAAACGCACTCCACGAAATTGAGATCGAGGGACTCAACGGCGTCTGGCGCATCCCAGGCGCGGAGCGCTTCGCCCTAGAGGCCGCAGTGCGTGCGACCGCCGGGACGCGAACGGCGGCGGCGGACCCAAACGCAGTGACGCTCCTCTCGCCGCTTGATCCACTGGTCCATGACCGTAAACGACTTGAGGCGCTCTACAACTTTCACTATCGCTGGGAGATCTACACCCCTGAGCGAAAGCGAGAGTACGGCCCTTACACGCTCCCGATCCATGCGGGTGACAGTTTTGTTGGGCGGATCCAACTACGACGTGACAAGAGCGAGAAGCAGGATGCTGGAGCGGCTCTGGTGATTGACGGACTCTGGTGGGAGCGCGGAGCCAAACCGCGCAACCACCTTGACGGGCTGACCCGCGCCATTCGCGCACACCAACGACTTCTTGGCCTGAGCGTCGGTCGGATGCCGATCGAACTCGCCGAGCGAAGCGACGGGAGGGCGCTCTTCAAGCGGTTGAAACGAGCTGATCTTGCCGACCGTCGCGTTGCCGAAGAGGCAGCGCTTGTAAAGGAAGCAGCGAACGTGCAGGAACGCTAGACGCCGAGGTACGCCTCTTTCACCTTCGGATTGCTCGCAAGCTTCTTGCAGTCATCTTCGAGCGTGACCTCACCAATTTGCAGGATGTAGCCGCGGTTCGCAATGCCGAGCGCCATCATGGCGTTCTGCTCCACGAGCAGCACCGCAGT
>JBEDBF010000065.1:0-5207 GCA_041177405.1 Chloroflexota bacterium
CGAACTCGGTGTCATCGTCGAGGGGATGCCCGCTGGAGTTCCGCTCACCGAAGGGTCGATCGCCGTTGACCTGAAGCGCCGACAGGGTGGCTACGGCCGGGGGGCGCGACAGAAGATTGAGCAGGATCACGCGCGCATCCGCAGCGGCATCCGACACGGCCTCACCCTCGGCTCCCCCATCCTCCTCCTGATTGAGAATCGCGACTGGGAGAACTGGACGCGCGTGATGCAAGTAGAACCGCTCAGCGCCGCAGAGGCGGCCGAGCTCGCTGCCAGCGCGGCCGAGGGGACCAAGCGGGCAATCCCCGTCACACGTGTGCGCCCCGGACACGCCGACCTTGCAGGCGCGCTGAAGTACGGCTTTGATGATGTGCGCAACGTGCTTGAGCGCGCGTCCGCACGTGAGACCACAGCGCGCGTCGCCGCAGGCGGCGTGGCAAAAGCGCTCTTGCGCGCACTTGGCGTAGAGATCTGGTCATTCACTGCAGAGGTTGGCGGTGTGGCCGTGGATCCCAACACGTGCACGCGCACCCGCGAAGAGTCGGAGGAGAGCCCGCTGCGCTGTCCTGATCCAGCCGCTGAGGCGCGCATGGTCGCTCGCATCGATGAAGCGCGTGAAGCTGGGAACACCGTCGGCGGAATCTTCGAAGTCGTGGTGAAGGGTCTTCCGATCGGCCTCGGCTCCTATGTGCACTGGGATCGTCGCCTTGATGCGGCACTCGCACAGGCCGTGATGAGCATCCAGAGCGTCAAGGGCGTGGAGTTTGGACTCGGGTTTGAGCAGACGCGCATCTTCGGCTCAGAGGTTCACGACGTGATTGAAGGTCGCACCGCAGCTGGCGAGTGGGTGCACCGCACGAATCGCGCCGGCGGACTAACGGGCGGCGTGAGTAACGGCGAGCCACTCGTGATCCGCGCAGCTGTGAAGCCGATCAGCACCCTGGCCCGACCACTCCCATCCGCTGATCTGATCAGCGGTGAGAAAGTGGAGAAGGCCCACTACGAGCGATCAGATATCAGCGTGGTCCCCGCGGCTGGCGTCATTGGCGAAGCGATGGTGGCGCTCGCGCTGATCCCCTTCCTCCTGGAGAAACTTGGCGGCGACTCACTTGAGGAGATCAAGGGGAACCTTGACGCGCTTCGCGCTCGCGCCGCAGCACCGCGACGTGCACCGGTTGCAGGTGGCGCACACGATCCGGAGACGGATGCGAGCGGAACGAGCGCCGCAGGCTCCGGCGGCGACGACTAAATCCAGATGAGGACGCGACGAAGCAACCTTGCGCTCGTCGGCCTCCCTGGCGTGGGGAAGAGTTCGCTCGGACGCCGGCTCGCAGCGCAGCTGAACGTTCCACTCCTCGACCTTGACCGGAGCATCATCGCGAGCACGGGTGTTGCAAAAGACAGCGTGGAGGGAATCTTTGCGCGCGAAGGTGAAGTGGGGTTCCGCATCCGCGAACGCTCAGCCGTTGCCGCGCTTGATGAGGTCACACCGCCCCCCGGTGGCGCCGCCGAAGCGCTCGGCATCGGTCGGATCGTCGCGCTCGGCGGAGGCACGCTGGTTGACCCTCGTAACCGCTGGGTGATCAGCCAGTGCGCGCGCATCCTCTGGCTCGATGCCCCAGATGCAGTGATCGCTGGCAGGCTCCGAACGGCTCGCGTCGTCCGTCCGCTGATGAAGCGAGGGAACCCCGAGGAGACACTTCGCAAACTCCGAACAGAGCGATCGCGCTTCTATGCGATCGGCACACGCCTTGAGAGTCGGAAGAGCCCAGGGACGCTCGCGGTGCCGGCTATTGAGATGCTCCAGAACTCGCCGCGTGGCGGTGGTCGCCTCCTACTTTCGGCGGCACTCCCGCATGGGCAGTGGGATCTTGGCGTCGGCATTGCAACAGAATCACTTCTCCGACTCTTGAGGTCACGAAACGCGCGACGCGTGGTCGTGGTGAGCGAACCGAACGCGGAACGCGCGATCGGAGCAACGATCGCTGCCGCGCTGAAGCGCGCAAAGATCAGCGTGACGCCGCTCACGCTGAAGTCCGGAGAGTCGGCGAAGCAGTTGACCGTGATCGACGACGCCGCGCGCACCCTCGCCGCCGCTGGCATTGAGCGCGGTGACCTCATCGTAGCCGTTGGTGGGGGCGCGCTGACAGACACGGCAGGGCTCCTCGCTGCCCTCTATCTGCGCGGCATTGATTGGGTCGCTGTCCCAACCACACTCGCCGCTCAGTTGGACGCATCACTCGGCGGTAAGACCGGCGTCGATCTGCCTGAAGGGAAGAACCTGGTCGGCGCATTCCATCAGCCACTCGCCGTGATCGCCGACCTTGATGCGCTGCGCTCCCTGCCAACGCGGGAGATCGTTGCCGCGACGGGCGAGGCGGTGAAGATCGCACTTCTCGGCGAGGAGCGACTCTTCTCACTCCTTGAAGAGTGCGCCGCGCGCATCGCTGCGGGAGACCCTTCGTTGCATGAAGACGGCACCTATGCCGAGATCGTGGAGCGCGCCGGATGGTGGAAGTGCACCGTCGTAGCGAACGATGAGCGAGAGGCGGGTCTCCGCATGAGCCTGAACCTTGGGCATACGCTCGGACACGCGTTGGAGCAAGCGGCAAACTACAAGGGCATCCTGCATGGTGAAGCGGTCGGCTACGGGCTTCGCGCAGCGCTCGCCATCGGTCAAGAGCTCGGCGTGACCCCTGCTGCACGCGCGTCCCGTGCGCTCACGCTGCTGGACGCGCTCGGCCTTGGCGTCGCTCCTCGCCGCGAGTCCCCCGCCGCGCTGGTTGAGGCCACGACGCGCGACAAGAAGGTTGCGGGCGGGAAGATTCGCTGGGTCCTCGCAACGGAGCGCGCATTCGAGATTCGCGACGATGTCCCTGCTAGCCTCGTCCTACGGGCCGCCACACAGATGCTGGCGGGGAGTGGAGGGAAGCGGTGACCGAACGATCTTCACGCATCAGCGCAGCCGAACTCCCACCGCGCACGCGAGCGCATGCGGCTGGCGACGAGATCCTGCTACTCAACGGCCCTAGCCTCAACCTGCTCGGCGAACGCGAACCAGAGCGCTACGGCACCACAACCCTCGATGAGATTGAGACCCGCGTCGCGGCCGCCGCGGAGGCCGCAGGGATGACGCTCGTCGATTCCTTTCAATCAAACCATGAAGGCGACCTGATCGATCGGCTCCATGTGCGCGATTTCTCATGGGTGATCATCAATCCTGGCGGACTCACGCACACGAGCGTCAGCCTCCGTGATGCACTCTTGGCCATCGAGCGTCCCTTCGCTGAAGTACACCTCTCAAACCCCGAAGAGCGCGAGTCGTTCCGTCACATCAGCCTGCTTGAAGATGTCGCCGCCGTCGCAGTGCGCGGGATGCTCGCCGCGGGCTACGAACGCGCCGTTACACTCATCGCCGAACTGCGTGCAGAGGCAACAAAGTGAGCGACGATCCGGTCGCCCGTCTCGCTGAGATTCGTGGCGAGATTGATCGCATCGATAACGAACTTCTGAAACTCTTGGAAGAGCGCACGAAGCTCGCGCTTGAGGCGGGTGCGGCGAAAGCGGCGCTCGGTCGCCCAGTGCACGATCCGGAGCGAGAGGCGCAACTACTGGCGCGCATCAGCGCGCGCGGCGCAGGAGCGCTCAGCCCTGAGGATCTTCGGGCGCTCTGGGAGTTGTTGATGGCAGCGACGCGTCGGGCGGAGTCACAGCGCTAAATCCGGCACAACGCAACACTGGAAGGCGTGGATATCGCGCGAAGCGCGGATCGCGATCGGAGAGTCCGCAGCGCAAGAATGCAGATCCTCGCCCACTGGTGATCTCGCGTGCCTCCACACAGTCGGCACAGAGGCCAAACCGCTTCATGCGGTGTGGCGGAGGGGGAGGGATTCGAACCCCCGCAGACCGTTACCAGCCTGGGCTGTTTTCAAGACAGCTCCGTTCAACCACTCCGGCACCCCTCCGCTGCGCAGTGTATCGGATGCGGAGGCGAGATCAGGCTGGCGGGAGAAGGTGCGTACGGCCGCCGAGATACGGATGCAGCACGGCGGGGAGCTTGACGCTCCCGTCTGGCTGCGACCCATTCTCCAGCAGCGCCGCGAGGACGCGCGGAATGGCGAGGCCCGAGCCATTCAGCGTGTGAACGAGCTCAGGCTTCGCCCCCGCCTCACTGCGATAGCGGATCGCCATGCGTCGCGCCTGGTAGTCGCCAAAGTTGGAGCACGATGAGACCTCAAGCCAACGCTTCGATCCAGCCGCCCAGACCTCAAGGTCGTACTTGCGCATCTGGACAAAGCCCATGTCCCCCGTTGCCATCAGCAGCACTCGGTACGGAAGTTCGAGTCTCTGGAGGAGAATCTCGGCGCGTTCGGTGAGCCACTCGAGTGCGGCGCGCGAATCTTCCGGTCGCTCAAAGCTGACCATCTCCACCTTGTCGAACTGATGCAGGCGCAAGATGCCGCGTGTCTCGCGGCCGGCGGCCCCCGCCTCGCGGCGGAAGCAGGGGGTGTAGGCCGCGTACCGAATCGGCAGCTGCGCGCCATCCAGAATCTCATCACGGTGGAGGTTCGTGACTGGGACCTCTGCGGTTGGCGCGAGGTAGAAGCCATCACGACCAACCACGTACATCTGATCTTCCTTGTCGGGGATCTGCCCTGTGCCGCGCGCAGAGGCCTCATTGACCAAGATTGGTGGCCAGATCTCGGTGAAGCCGTTCTCGCGCACATGTGTGTCAAGGAAGAGATTGATCAGCGCACGAATCAATGCGGCGCCATCCGCGCGATACGCAGGGAAGGCGGCACCCGCCACCTTTGCGCCGCGCTCTAGGTCGAAGATACCGAGGCGTTCGGCCACTGCATCGTGTTCTGGCGCTGGCGCCGTTGTCGGCGCACTCCCGTCGGCAGGGATTCCAGGGTGTCCCGCCGGCGCCCAGGTCCGAATGCTGCGATTCGCCTCCGCGCCACCGACTGGAATGTCTTCGTCAGGTGGATTCGGGATTCGGAGCAGAGCATCTTCAAGCGCCGCTTCCGCTGTTGCGAGCTGCTCTTCCAGCTGCGTCAGTTGATCGGCGATCTTCTGTGAGGCGGCCTTCCCAGCAACGACCTTCGTGTCGTCTTTTGCAGTACCTGCGGCGAGGAGTGCGCCGACCTCGGCCGAGATGCTCTTTCGCTCGGCGCGGAGCGCGTCAACCTTGACCGAGAGTTCGC
>JBEDBF010000066.1:0-5150 GCA_041177405.1 Chloroflexota bacterium
TGGCGCGACGGCTCAGCGCGGACCGGCGCTGCGGCCGTTGTTCACGTACCACCAGGCGCTCGGGAAGATCCCCGCGGCGAGCGCGATCTTGATCGCATCACCAATCAAGAACGGCGTTGCCCCCTTGCTGATCGCCTCACCTGTGCCAATCTGCAACGCCGCGGCGAGCCAGCTGACACCGAACGCATAGATGATGAGATTGCCGATCAGCATCGCGCCAACAGTCCCGACCACGCTGCGATCCCAGCCAAGATCGGCGAGTCGTCCAACGATCCAGGCTGCGAAGAGCATGCCGATCAGATACCCGCCGGTTGGCGCAAGCGCGAGCGCGCCGTCAGCCCCACTGACGGCAAACTGCTCAATGCCGCTTCCACCGGACTTGAAGAGTGGCGCGCCGGCGAGACCGAGCGCCAGATAGAGACCGAGCGAGGCTACGCTGCGTCGCGCGCCGAGTGCCGCGCCGACCAGGAGGACACCGAACGTCTGCCCGGTGATCGGGACTGGGGTGCCAGGGAGCGGAATGACCACCTGCGCCGCGGCGCCAATGAACAGCGCGCCGACCACCGCGAGGGCGAGCCCTTGCAGCCGCGACCCGAGTCGCTCGCCGAGGAAGACGGGGAAGAAGAAGTCGCCGAGCGTCACACCGTGCTCCGCCGCCGGGATCCGCGCTACCGCTGGGATCGAACGCCTGATCTGCATCTGAGCCCTCCCCTTCTCAGACGATTCTACCCTCCATGTGTCGACCCGCCACGCTCCCTCGTGAAGGGGGAGGGCCGATGCGGCATACTGCGGCTGGGCATGGTGGCCATCGTTCAATGGTTAGGACCGCGGTTTGTGGAGCCGCAGATGAGGGTTCAATTCCCTCTGGCCACCCCACCCAGCATCACAAAGGGCTCCCCCGCGCGAGAATTCATGCCCTCAAACGCGAGTAGACTCTCACGGTGATCTCTACCGCCGAACACAAACGTCCACTTCGGCACAATCCTCGCTTCCTTCGCCTCTGGGCGGCAGAGACGATCAGCCACTTCGGCTCGAGCATTACGGGGATCGCGCTCCCCTTTGTTGCGATCACGCTCCTGCAGGCGGGACCACTCGAGGTGGCGATCCTCAACCTCGCCGACTTCCTCCCCTTCTTGCTGATCGGCCTGCTCGCTGGCGCGCTGGTGGATCGTCTCCCTCGACGCGCCGTGCTGATCGGTGGCGATCTCGGTCGCGCCGTCTTGATCCTGACAATCCCACTCGCCTACCTCGCCGGTGTTCTGACACTCCCCCAACTCATCGCTGTTGGGTTTCTGGTCGGAGTCCTCACCGTCTTCTTCGACGTGGCATACCAGGCATACCTTCCCTCTCTGATCGGACGCGACGATCTTGTCGAAGGAAACAGCAAGCTTGAGTTCAGTCGTTCCGCCGCTGGACTCCTCGGGCCAGGGCTCGGCGGACTCTTGGTTGATCTGCTCCGCGCACCAGTCGCCATGCTCGTTGATGCCGCCTCCTTCCTTGTCTCCGCACTCTTCCTCGCGAGCATCAGGGATCAAGAGGCTTCGATTGCGGCGGCCGACGACTCCATCAAACTGGAGCGCGAGGGCGAACCACCTGCACATGAACGAAGCTCAATGCGGCGCGAGATTACCGAGGGGCTTCGATTTGTCTTCGGCCACCCGGCCCTACGTACGATCGGGGCCGCTACCGCGACTTCGAATCTCTTTTCGAGCATTGGCGGAGCCGCCTTCATGCTCTTCGCCATCAACGAACTGCAAATGTCACCTGCGCTGATCGGTCTCGCCTTCTCACTCGGCTCCGTCGGGGGTCTCGTCGCATCGCTCGTTGCTGGTCCGCTCAGCAGGCGCATCGGTGTGGGGCGCGTGATCGTCGTGACGGTGGCGCTCGGTGGACCGTTTGAGTTTGCTGTTGGTCTTGGGAGTGCTGGCGCCGATGCCCTTAACCTCGCCCTCATCGCCGCCGCCGGATTCGCAATGGGCGGCTCAGGAACGATCTATAACATCAACCAGGTCAGCCTTCGCCAAGCGATCACACCCGCGGCGATGTCGGGTCGGATGAACGCCACCATGCGCTGGTTTGTCTGGGGGACGATGCCAATCGGATCCATCATCGGCGGCATCATCGGCGAAACGCTCGGTGTGCGCGCCGCAATCCTGATCGGCGGTGCAGGCGCGTCTCTCGCATTTATTCCGCTCCTCTTCGGTCCCGTCTGGCGCATCAAGGAGATGCCGAACACAGAAGAAGCGCCGCGCACCTAACGCAGCGCTTCTCCCATGCGTTGACTGTCAATCGCTTGGCGACTTAGCTCCTGGCTGTAAGTCCTCGAGAGAGCGCCACGGCCGCCGCAGCGATCGGCGCGAAGAGGAGCGTCAAGGCGATTGCGAATCCAGTTGGATCACTCGGCTCAAGTGGCGGTGTCACACAGTCTCCGCAGAGGACTGCAAAGATCACCGCGCCGCTCTCACTACGAAGTTCGAACGGAGTGACCCAGGTGAGGTTCTCCCCTTGCAACACTGTCGTGAGTGCCGTCTCCGCATCCATTAGTCCTTCGCAATACATCATCGTGGAGATGAGGGGGCCATCCAAGCGGAGGGTGTCTCCGTCGACCGTGACTCCTGCGCCCAGCGTGTTGCAGCCAACCGACGCACTGAGTTGATCTCCGTCAATGACGACATACCCGCCGACAACGTCATAGCGCATTCCGTCGATTTCAATCGTGAACGGAGGATCCTGAGGAGCAACGCCACCGGGCATGGCAATCGGCACGCCACCCTCGATGCGGATCATGCCGTCCGAACTCGTGATCCCGTCGTCGACGATGGAAAGGGAGTCGCCCTCGAGGATGCTGATCAGTGCCGCCTCCGCCTCCATGAGGCCATCGCAGTACATCTTGGTAGAGGCGAGCGGGCCCTCAAGGTTGAGTGTGATCGGCACGCCGGCGCTCAGATCGCCGAGTGTGAGAGTCGCGGAACCGAAGACGTTGTTGCATCCGACGGTGGCACTGAGGCTGCCGTCCATATAGGCGATGCTCCCGCTCTCCACCTCGAAGAGGGCTCGGGTGATCTCGTCGCCGGTGACCAGTTGTGTGAAGGTCGCAGTGAAGAACGCGCCCCCCATCTCCGGGAAGTCCGACATCTCTGGGAAGGCGACGCCGCCCTGGCACATCTCTGGGACGCTTCCGTCTTCGGCTGGGGCGCAAGGGTCATCGGAGCTGGTGTGGGCAAGCGAGGCCGGCGCGAAGATCCATAGGAGACCTGCGAGCAAAATCGCGCTGAGGAGTCGGTGGCGCATGCGGAGTTCCCCCATTTCTTTCACCGCTCGGGCGACACTCTTGCCGTTCGGGCGACTACTACGGCATCTACCGTCACCACCCTAACGCCGCCAGGGACGAAAGGGTTCCCGCCGCCTCAGTGCCAGAGGGGTGCACGAGGGTGGTAGCCTGAGGGCAAGACGTGCGCAGCGAGCGCCGACGCGAAGGAGGGTCATGGACGATCGGCGACAGCAGCCAACCGGCGAGACGATCATGCGCGCCGAGATCGCCGAATCGATCGCCGTCACGGCTCGACTGATTGCCGATCGGCGGCGTTTTGAGCTGATCGGCGAGGCGCTCGCCGCCAGGCGTCCAGCGGTGCTCGTCGTCGCGGGTCGAGGCACAAGCGATCACGCCGCAATCTATGCGCGCTATCTCCTTGAACACGCGCTTGGCGTTCCTGTCGCCTTGGCCGCGGCCAGCCTGCTCACGCAGTACGGCGTGGAGAGCGCCTCGCCGCAGACCGCCCTGATCGCTTTCAGCCAATCGGGTGCCGGCCCGGACATGATCGCGCTCGTAGAATCCGCGAGGCGACGCGGCGCCCTCACCGTGGCGCTGACGAATGTGGCCGATTCAGAGCTCGCCCGCGCGGCAGAGATCGACGCCTCTCTGGACGCGGGACCGGAGCGAGCCGTTGCGGCAACCAAGTCGTACATCGCAGAACTTGTAGGGGTTGCGCTCATCGCAGCCGCCGCAGCGCGCGCCTCACATCGGGATGATTCGTGGTCGATCCACTTCGAAGGTCTTCCAGAGCGAATGGCGCAGGCGCTTGCCGCCGCGACGGAATGGACGGGTGCTGCGTCTGCGAGCAGCGTCTTCCAGGCGCTCCTATCGTGCAATCGGACTCTCGTCGTCGGTCGTGGATTCGAATATCCGAATGCCCTTGAGTGTGCGCTCAAACTACGTGAGACCACTGGGGCGTTCGCCGACGGATACTCGGCCGCCGACCTGCTCCACGGACCGATCGCCTCCGCCAATCGCGACGTGCCGGCACTCATCTTGGCAACCGATCCGAAAACCTCGGCGAGCGTCGAGAAGACCACGGAGCGACTTCGTGCAGTTGGATCCCCGCTCTTGGTGATCAGCAACGGTCCAGTGAGCACTCGAGGCGTGGAGCTGCTCGCCCTGCCTGAGGGGCCGAGTGGACCGCTATGCACGCCTGTGACCGGCATCGTGGGCCTCACACTCATCGAGGCGATCGCAACGGGGCGCGGGCTCAATCCTGATGCGCCGCCGGGGCTCACGAAGGTCACACAGACGCTGTAACAACCCCACTGGGGCTCGGCGAGTCCCAAACGACAGACGGAAACTGCCGACGGAGAGACCTGTCGCCTGCGCTAGTATCACCTCGCCGCGGGATGCCCCCATAGAGGGGTCAGCGAGCAGAGGAGAGCACGTGTCGACTGTCACGTTTGAAGGCGTCTCCAAAAAGTACGGTGAGGTGCTGGCTGTCGATCGACTCAACCTTGAGATTCGCGACGGAGAGTTCATGGTCCTTGTCGGTCCTTCTGGGTGCGGAAAGACCACCTCGCTTCGAATGATCGCGGGGCTCGAAGATATCACCGAAGGAACGCTGAAGATCGGTGATTCGATCGTCAACGACAAGGCGCCCAAGGATCGAGATATCGCGATGGTCTTCCAGAGCTACGCGTTGTACCCGCACATGACGGTCAAGGAGAATCTCGCCTTCGGTCTCAAGCTGCGGAAGATTCCGAAGGACGAAATCGAGCGACGAGTCCAAGAGGCGGCAGCCATGCTCGACTTGGCCAAACTCCTCGCGCGCAGGCCGAAGGAGCTCTCCGGCGGACAACGGCAGCGTGTCGCGCTCGGGCGCGCCATC
>JBEDBF010000067.1:0-5074 GCA_041177405.1 Chloroflexota bacterium
TGGGAGGAGGGGAACTGGCACCTCCTCGCAACCGATCAGCTGGCGCGACTGGCGCAACTTGCGAACCCGCGTCTCGCCGACCTTGAGCGCTACCTTGGCGCAGGGCCACTAGAGCGGAGCCCAGGCGCACAACTTGACCTCGGCTCATTCGGGTGGGAGGCCTCATGATGTTTGGCATGGAGCTGATGAACGTGATCTTCCTTGCCGCCACCGTGGGTGTGGGCCCCTTCTGGTTCCTGATGGCGTTTCGACCACGCGCCTCCATCACGCATCGTCTGATGCGAACGCCGTGGCCAGTGATCGTCATTGGACTCGTCTATGCGAGTCTCGTCCTTCCAAACGTTGGCGCGATCCTTGCCACGCTGCTCAGCCCAACACTGGCCGCGATCTCAACGTCGCTCGCAACTCCTGAGGGGAGCCTTGCGGTCTGGCTGCATGTGCTCGCCTTCGATCTCATGGCGGGTCGCTTCATCTGGCTTGACGGCCTCGCGCGCGGAGTTGGTGCGCCACTCCGTCTTGCCGCACTCACCCTTGCGCTGATGTTCGGACCGATCGGGCTCCTGCTGCATCTCGCCCTCCGCCCTCGCGGCGTGCAGGATCCCTCCCAGCCCGTATCCTGACCACGAGGCACCCAGTGAGGGGTGCAGGAGCCCGGGCCAACCGGAAGGAGTCCACGTGAGCAAGCCACTCTCAGCCAACGACCAGGCCGTCAAGTCGCTCGCCGACGATCTCTGGAAGGAGATGCTCGCCGCCTCGCCGCTCTGGGGGACCTTCCTCGGGATTGAGGTGGACGACGGCGCACTCGACGACAACTCCGACGCGGCGCGCCTGCGCGACCGTGCCATGTGGGAGAAGTACGGCAAGGCGGCCGCTGCGATCGGTGATGATGGTCTCGACATTGAGTGGAAGATCACGCGCGACCTGATGAAGGTTGGTGCAGAGATTGCGATCGAGAAGGATAACCACCGCATGGATCTCCTCTCTGCCGTGGACCATATGGACGGCGTGCAGACGCTTCTCCCGCAGATCGCAACCTTCCAGGACGCAACCACGCCGGAGAAGTTTGCGAAGTTGGTCAGCCGCCTCAAGGCCTTCCCGAAGTTCATGGATGGCTACATTGAGCGAGTGGCGGAGGCGGAGAAGCGCGGCCTCGTTGCCTCCAAGATCTCGACGGAGCGCCTCATCGCGCAGCTCGATGGCCTGATGGCGATCCCTGCGAGCGAGTCGCCGATCGTCACGGCTGCGAACGTTGCGGGCGACGCGGAGCGCGCCGAACTGGCGAAGGTGGTGGCCGAGTATGTGGATCCACAGATCAAGCGCTACTACGACGCGGTGACCGGGAGTTACCGAGGGAAGGCGCGGGAGGTGCCAGGCCTCTGCTCCGCGCCGAACGGCGCCGAACTTTACAAGGTGGCGATCCGCGGCTGGACGGGGTTGAACCTTGATCCGAAAGAGCTGCATGAGATTGGACTCCAGGAGTGGGCGGAGATCCAAGAAGAGATGAAGGTCATCTCTACCAAGCTCGGCCACGGTGGCTCCATTGAGAAACTGCGCGACGCCGCAGAGTCGGATCCGAAGAATGTGGCGGCCAGCAAAGAGGCGCTCATCGCTCGTATCAAGGAAGACATCGATCGCGGATACGCGGCGGCGGGGAAGGTCTTTGGCCGTTTCCCGAAGGCCGGCTGCGACGTCAAGGCGGTCGAAGAGTTCAAGGAGAAGGATGCACCCGCGGCGTACTACTTCAGCCCAGCGGCAGACGGTTCGCGCCCAGGGACGTACTACGTGAATGGCTATGACCTGCCATCACGCTTCTTGCACGCACTCGCGCCAACCACGTATCACGAGGCGATCCCAGGCCATCACTTCCAGATTGCACTCGAGATGGAGCTGGAGTTCCTCCCTGACCTTCGCAAGCACGCCTCGCACCTTGCGGGGAACGCCTACGTAGAGGGGTGGGGCCTCTACTCGGAGCGACTCGCCGATGAGCTCGGGCTCTACCGCGATGAGATGGAGCGCTTCGGCATGTTGCAGGGTCAGGCGCACCGCGCCGCGCGACTCGTCGTTGACACGGGCCTCCATGCATTCGGCTGGACGCGTGACAAGGGCGTGGAGTTCATGGAGTCGGTCGGCCTTCCACGCACGGATGCAGAGATCGAGACGGATCGCTACATCGCCTGGCCAGCACAGGCGCTCTGCTACAAGGTGGGGCAGCGCGCCATTGAGCGCACGCGCAAGGCAATTGAGCAGCGCGACGGCGCCAAGTTCGACATCAAGTCGTTCCACGATCACGCCATTGGGCACGGTCAGATTCCGCTTCCGGTCTTTGAGGCCGAGATGCCGAACTGGGTTAAGCCGAAGGCGTGAGCACGCGGGGCGGCGCCGCGGGCGCGATGCGCGGCACCTCCCGTCGAACGGTCGGGATCTTGGCGGCACTCGGTTCCGCCACCGCATGGGGTCTTGGCGCGACGACGTCTGACTATGTCCTCTCCTCAGGAATGGGGAACGACACATTCCTCGTGGTTGAACTTGCGATCGGATCCGCTGTGCTGCTCATCATTGGCGCACTGCGCGGCGAACTCGCGGGCTTTCGGCACCCTGGCCTCGCTCGCGCCGCAACCACTGGTCTCATTGAGCCGTGGGGGGCATACACGCTCGGCAACATCGGCATCATCTTCAGTAGCGGCGCCTTTGTGGCCCTTGTCTCGTCACTGAATCCCGTACTTGTGTCGCTCCTTGCGCTCCCGTTCCTCGGGGAGCGCGTAAGTCGAACCGCCGCTGCGCTCATGATCGTATCTATTGCTGGCGTGGGCTTTGTCATTGGGGGCGACGCGTTCAGTGGCTCACTCAACCCACTCGGGATCATCTTCGCCGTGCTCGGTCTCTTCTGTGCGGCGACCTACGCGCTCGTCTCATCAAAACTCGTGCGTACCGTTCCCGTGCTTCCGCTGGTAACGCTTCAGCTGCTCGTCGCATGCCTTGCCTCAGCCGGCGTCTTCTTCGTTCGCGTGGTGATTCTCGGGGGCGATCCGGGGATTCCAACAGAGCTCTCGGTATGGGCGGTTGCTGCCGCGACCGGCATCTTCGGTGGCGCAGCACCGTTCATCCTCTTCCTTGAGGCGACGAAGCGCATTCCAACCACCACCACCGCGCAGTTCGGCACACTCGTCCCCGTGATCGCACTCGTGGGCGGCGTCCTCTTCCTTGGTGATCAACCGTCCGGCTTCCAGCTCTTCGGCACCGCGGTGGTGGTCGCCGCACTCTCCGCCCTTGCGCGGTACACGCGTGCACACTGATGTCGAAGAGAGCCTCCGCTAAAGCGGCACCAGCAAGGGCCAACGTCGAGCGGCGGCGCATCGCCGACTTCCTCAAGAGTGAGACGGTGAGTGGCGCGCTGATCCTCGCCGCCGCAACCGCAGGGTTCGCCTTTGCAAACTCGCCGCTTGCTGGAGCGTACGACGCGATCCGTGAGTTCAGGTTCGGTCCTGAAGCGTTGCACCTCAACCTGACCGTACAGACCTGGGCGGCGGACGCACTGCTCGCACTCTTCTTCTTTGTAGTCGGCGTGGAGTTGAAGCATGAGTTCCTCCACGGTTCGCTCGCCAAGCCGTCGCGTGCTGTTGTTCCAATCGCGGCGGCACTTGGCGGCATGATCGTTCCGGCCGGGATCTTCCTGCTCATCAACAGCACCGCTGGTGGAGGTTCGCTGCAAGGGTGGGGGATTCCAATGGCGACCGACATCGCCTTCGCGCTCGCCGTCCTCTCCCTCTTCGGCAGGAGGCTTCCCCTCTCGCTGCGCGCCTTCCTCCTCACGCTGGCGATCGTGGACGATCTCGGTGCGATCACCGTGATCGCACTCTTCTATACCTCTGGCGTTCAGCTCCTCGGACTTCTCGGTGCAGCGGGGGCGCTGCTCGCCTTCTGGGCAGCCCAACGCGCGCGCATTAACTTCACGCCGCTCTACCTGGTGCTTGCCGCGCTCGCCTGGTTTGGGATCCATGAGAGCGGGGTCCATGCAACCGTCGCCGGCGTCTTGCTCGGCTTCTGCATGCGCAGCGACCGTGACGCCGGTGAGCGCCGCTCGCCCGCCGAGCGTGCCGAGCGCGCGGTTCACCCATGGAGCGCGGGCCTTGCCGTTCCGCTCTTCGCGTTTACTGCGGCGGGCATCAGCCTGCAAGAGATCGCTCCCGAGGTGGCACTCGCCTCACCGATCTTCTCGGGCATCGTGGCCGGCCTCCTCTTCGGCAAGCCGATCGGAATCTATCTCGCTGCGCGCATCGCGGCGCGACTCGCGCGCAGCGGCCCGCCTGAGGGGACCGAGTGGCGCGACGTCGGCCTGATCGGAATCGTCGCCGGCATTGGATTCACCGTTTCACTCCTGATCGCGAAGCTCGCCTATGAGGGTGATCCGGCCGCGGCCGGTGCCGCGAAGCTTGGCGTCCTCGTTGCATCACTGCTCGCCGCCGCACTCGCGGGCATTACCCTGACGCTACGATCGCGCCGCTACTAATACGCTGTTGCCGAGGTAGAGAACACGTAATCAAGTAAGGATTGAAACTGATAGCATCCGAATATGAACTCAAACACATTCATCATCAGGTGGTTGCAGATTGCAATCTCATTGCTCCTCATCTATTCGCTGACCTTGGTGTTTTCGGGTTCAACAGCGGCTGAACTTTTCTCCCTGCTTGGATTTGGACCCAGCGAAACGATTCTCACCGAGGAGTTCCAAGAGTATCTACTGCTTCCCTATATGGTTCTCGGCGCCGTGATGGCTGGCTGGACCATCTTGATGCTCCAGATTGTCAGAGGCCCACTAAAAGATGGCAGTTCTTGGGCGAGAACGTCCATGATTCGTTCCTTGACGCTCTGGTTCGCATTAGACACAGGAATGTCAATCGTCCTTGAGCATCCTACGCACGCCATCTTCAATGTTCCATTCTTTCTTGCACTTGGCGTGCCGCTCTATTTGTTGAAGTCAAGAGAACCAAGGATGAAGGCGCGCGAATAGTACGAAGGGGAGCCCCTCCCTACGGACGCGAAAGCAGCGCGTTCAGAATCAGTAGCGCCTTACGCC
>JBEDBF010000068.1:0-5065 GCA_041177405.1 Chloroflexota bacterium
GGCAAGCGCGCGCCACCAGCTCGCCCCGGTCGGGACCATGCCACACTCGCTTGTCCTTGTGTATGGCGATACGGTGGAGGCGGCACTCGCGTTTGACCGCGCCATGAACCCAGAGGTGCCGCGTATCGTGCTTGTTGATACGTTTCGTGACGAGGTTGAGGAGTCAACGCGTGTGGCGGCAGCGCTCGGTGATCGGCTCGGCGGCGTTCGACTCGACCGCGCGAGCGAACTTGGCGGCGTCACCCCAGCACTCGTTGCCGACGTTCGCGCCGCACTCGACGCGGCGGGCGCGACCCACGCGAAGATCGTGATCTCCGGGGGACTGACGGTCGAGCGGATTGCACAGTTTAAGGCGGCAGCATCACCAGTCGACACCTATGCCGTTGGGAGTGCGATCTCCGGTGCCCGACCCGTTGATTTCACCGCGGACATTCACGAGATTGATGGCGTGCAGTCGGGGAAGCGTGGCCGTGCTGGTGGTCTGACCGATGCGCCGCGCCTGCGTGAAGTAGACCTCGCCGCGTGGCGTGAAGCGGTGCAGAAGAGTTAAGGCATACTGCCGCCATGCCACTCACGATACGTAACCCAGCGCCCGATGCGCGCGACCTCCTGACGCAGGTAGAGGCGGCAGCGCGCGCTGCTGCCGTGAGCCGCGTCTCCTACTCCATCCGACTCGCCCTCAGCGCAGGGTCTGCAACCTTCACCGGCCACGCAAAAGCTCGCTTCACCCTCACGCAGAGCGCGGAGGGCCCGATCTTCCTCTGCTTCAGGGGAGAGACGATCCACTCGATGCGCCTCAACGGGAGTGACGTGCCGAAACCGAACTGGAACGGATATCGCCTCACGCTGGATCATGCGCTGCTCAAGCGCGGTGCGGAGAATGTCCTCGAGGTTGAGTACGAGAATTCCTTCGATACAGGTGGCGACGGTGTCTTCCGCTTCGTCGATCCGGAGGACGGTGCCGAATACATCTACACAAACTTCGAGCCGTACGAAGCACACCGAATGGCCCCACTCTTTGACCAACCAGATATCAAGGCACAACTCACGCTTGAGGTGCTCGCGCCAGCAGCATGGGCGGTGATGGCAAACGGTGCCGAGCGATCTGTTGGGGCAGTAGACGCTGACGGGCGTACGCTACGCACCTTTGCGGAGACCCCACCACTCTCCACGTATCTCTTCGCAATGACCGCTGGCGCATTCGTCGGTGAGCGACGTGAGTTGCGCCTCCCGGGCCGGGCTGAGCCGATCCCGGTGGGCCTCTGGTCGCGGCGATCACTCGCCAAGTATCTTGAGCACGATCGGTTCCAGGAGATGACGGAGCAGGCGTTCACCTACTTCGGCACGCTCTTCGGACGCGAATATCCGTTTGACAAGCTTGACCACGTGTACTGTCCTGAGTTCAACGTGGGGGCGATGGAGAACGTTGGGCTGATCACCTATACCGAGCGATACATATTCCGCAGCACACCGACCGCGAGTGACGTGACCGATCTTGCAGAAGTTGTCTTCCATGAGATCGCACATATGTGGTTCGGCAACCTGGTCACCATGCGCTGGTGGGACGACCTCTGGCTCAACGAGTCATTCGCCACGTATGTCTCATACCTCTGCCTCACCGAGGGGGCGCAGTATCCAGACGCGTGGCGTGAGTTCAACGTCCAACTGAAGGCGTGGGCGCTCCGCGAAGATGACGCGCCAACGACGCATCCGATTGCGGGGAGCGTGGTGGATACCGATCAGACCTTCCTCAACTTTGATGGGATCACGTACGGGAAGGGGGGCGCGGTCCTCAAGCAGCTCGGTGCCCGTCTTGGGCGCGACGGTTTCGCCGCTGGGCTTCGCCTCTACTTCCAGCGCCACGCCTTCGCCAATGCCACCCTTGCGGACTTCCTTGCGGCACTTGAAGAGGGGAGCGGGGTGCCGTTGACGGAGTGGTCCGATCAGTGGCTCCGCACGAGTGGACCGAATCGGTTTTTGGCGCAGGTCACCGAAGGTCCAGGCGGCAGCATTGGGAGTCTCACCGTGAGCCAAGAGGTCGCTTCAGGCGATCCAGTGCTTCGTCAACACTTGATCCGCATCGCGCTGCTCTATCCGGAGCGGAGCGGCCTCCGGGTTGAGGGGCATGAGCTCCTCCTTGATGGAGCGCGTGCGCTCGTGCCGAGTGCAACGGGTCGCCCACTTCCGCTCGCCATCATTCCGAACCTTGATGACCTCGCGGTAGGGAAGGTGGCGCTCGATGCCGCTACCGTGCGCTTCGCCGCTGAACGACTTGAACAGATCCCTGACGGACTCCTCCGCCAGGTCACGTGGTCTGCAATCTGGGAGCTCGTTCGCGATGGGACGTTTGCCGCCACCGACTATGCGGCACTCCTTGTTGCCCGGCTCCCCGAGGAGCCAGATGCGTCAATCGTCCAGCAGATCGTGGAATCCACGATGGGCTCGCTCTTGCTGCGCTACCTGCCTGATGGCGAACGCGAACACTGGGGGAGTCTCATCGTTGAGGCGGCACGCGCGCGCATCGCCCGTGGCGGGGACGAGGGAACACGAATCGTCTGGTCGCGCATCATGGTGCTGGCCTCCGTCACGCCGCGCGATGTTGAGAAGAGTTGGCAGGTCGCCGCTGGTGAGACGCCACTCGAGGGAGCCGATATTGATCAGGATCTCCGTTGGGCACTCCTCGTGCGCGGCGCCTCCCTTGGGCTGCCACAGAGCGCCGCGCGGTTGCGAGCCGAGGCGGAGCGCGACCCGAGTGATCGAGGTGAGCGCGCGCTGCTCAGTGCCGCAGCGGCAGAGCCGAGCATCCCAGCGAAACGTGCCGCATGGGAGAAGATCCTCAAACCGACCGGACACGGAAGTGTGAAGCGCACCCTCGCCGCTGCGGCCGGGTTCGCCTGGCCGTGGCAGCGCGAACTGCTTGCGCCGTATCAGCCGTTGCTCGTGGACGCACTGCAGTCACTGGGCTCAACCGACGTCACGTTTGCGCGCGATTGGTTCCGTGCCGCATCGTTCGGCCTCTGGGGCGATCCAGATGGGATGCTCTCCGTCGCAGATCAACTTGTCGCACGCTTGAGCGATCCGGAGAGTAGAATCCCCGCGGTGGACGCAGCACGCCTTCGTCGCTTCACGCTCACTGAGCGCGATGCCCTTCTCCGAATCCTGCGACAGCGGAGAGGCGGATTAGCGAGTTAGCTCGCTCGCAAATTCCTCAAAGACTCCCAGGTAGTGGTCCACGTCTCCGTCGTTCATGCTGATGGAGAGCGTCCACTCTTCGTCGCGACCTGGCGTACTGAAGACGCCACGGTTCATGTTCCAGAGCCAGAGCAGGTCGATCAGCTCCTTCTGCTGGGCGGACTTATAGCTCTCGTAGTCGACCACCTTGGTGCTCGCAAAGGTGATCACGCCCTTTGACTCGATGCCAACCGGGTAGGCGGCAAGTCGATAACGATCGATGATCCCCTGCGATCCATCTAGGAGTCGCGCATTGATGCGCCCGAGGTGCGCGTACGCATCGGGTGTCATGACGCGTTCAAGGTTCGCGCGCGCCGCCGCCATCACCAGCGGATTGCCGTTGAAGGTACCGACCATGTAGACCTCTCCGGAGAGGACTGGCGCCCAGACTTCGTCAGTGGCACCAATAGCGCCGGTTGGGAGGCCAGCGCCGAGGGCTTTGGCGAGACAGACCATGTCAGGCGAAATCCCGAAGAGTTCTGTTGCGCCGCCAGCCGCAACGGTGAGCCCAGTCTTCACTTCATCAACAATCCAGACCACGCCGTACTTCTTGGTGATGCGGCGCACTTCGGCAAGGTAGCCAGGCTCCGGGAGGATGACGCCGCAGTTCATCAGTGCCGCCTCCATGATCAGGCAGGCGGGGAGTTTCCCTTCCGCCTGGAGTCGCTCAAGTCGGCGCTCAAGTGCTGGCGCATCATTGAACGGAACTGCAACGGTCATCTGGGTGACCGCATCTGGAATCCCCTTGCCGTAGGGAATGGAAGGGTAATTCTCTCGATCACCCATGTCGTAGACGTTGAGCCCAATGTCAACCATCACATAGTCGTGATGTCCGTGATAGCTGCCGAAGATCTTCATCACGCCGTCGCGCTTCGTCAGCGCACGCGCAATGCGGATTGCATCCATGGTTGCCTCAGAACCAGAGTTGACGAAGCGCCATCGTGGCAACTTCCAACGGGCAGCGAGATGCTCGGCAACGACGTAGGCATCTTCTGTTGGCGCAGCGAAGTGCGTTCCGAGTCGCATGCGTCGCTCCACCGCCTCGGTGATGATCGGATGCGAGTGGCCTTGCACCATGCTGCCAATGCCGTTATGGACATCAAGGTACTGATGCCCGTCAACATCCCAGATGTACTGGCCCAGCCCGCGCTCAAGGTAGATGGGGTATGGCGCGCGTCGTTGATAGCTGGATGAGACGCCGCCGACAAGCGTCTTCTCCGCCCGAGCGAATGCGGCGGCCGAACCTTGGGTGCGGGCGTCGAGTCGCGCCGACTCAGCTGCGGTCAGCGCCGCGACGCGTGCAGGGTCAATTTGGACGGTTGGGCCGACCGGGGGCGTGTCGCGATGCGCTACCGCGGGGCTGGTTGGAGCGAGCATCTTGAGCGGTTCGATTGCCATACTTCACACCCTTTTGCTGCGGAATCCGCACCGCAGACTTGCTAGAGGGCGATATTAGCAGGAAAATGGACATATGGGTGCGAATATCGTAGGTTGAGCACGGCTCCCTCGTGAGTGAGCCCTCCCGTTCTGGTCGCTTATGGGCGTCTGCCTGAGGCGAGGCGCTCGGCGAGGCTCACCGCAATCAGGCTCTTCGCGTCGACAATGGCTCCTCGTTGCACCCCCTCCACCGCCTCCGCAACCGTGAGGCGCACCGGCTCGAGGGCCTCGTCGGGATCCGGCGTTCGACGCCCCTCCCCTGCGGGTCGCAGGCCGAGTGCAAGGTGGAGCTCCATCCACTCATCGGTGAAGCCGGGTGCCGTATAGAAGGAGCGTAGGTGCTTCCAGTCGGATGCGATGAGTCCAGTCTCCTCCTCAAGTTCTCGCACTGCGGCAC
>JBEDBF010000069.1:0-4956 GCA_041177405.1 Chloroflexota bacterium
CGGGCCAGCGCTGGTGTACGGCGACCTCTCCTACGCACTGATCTATGTTGCTGGACCGCTCGTTGGCGCAGTGGCTGCGGCGTTGTCGGTTCGCTACCTTTACGCCGAGCGTTAAGTGGCACGCGATGATTGGGCGACGCCGCGATCGGCGCTGCTCAAGTCTGCACAGCGTTGGTTCGGTCGGCTCATCGGCTTGATCGTCCCGCTCCACGCCAAGCTCGCACTGGCAACAAACGGACGGATCTCTCCGAGCCTCTTCTGGCGACCAGGGATCATTCTGGAGACGAAGGGGCGGAAGAGCGGACTTCCACGACGAGCAGTGATCACCTACCTCGCGGACCACGATCGCATCGTCCTTGTGGCAAGCAACTACGGCAGGCCAGGAAATCCGAGCTGGTACGAGAACCTTGTTGCGAATCCGCAGGTTCAGGTCATTCGACACGGGGTCTCACGTCCGTATCACGCGCACGTTGTGACCGGGGATGAACGACGCAACTTGCTGAAGCGAACTGATGACGTCACGTATGGCGTGTACGCCGCCTATTCAAGAAAGACCGAGCGAGAGATCCCGGTCGTTGTCCTCACCCCCGCGCCATGAGTGACGCGGTGATGAGCGACCTGCACACAGCGCGACGGCGACTCGCGATTGACTCAATCGGCATCTGGGTGCTCGCGATCGTGATCGGTACGATCTTCGGGTTTACCGCGCGTGAAGGGGGGCTCTCGCTCGTTGAGACCGCAGCCTTCAGCGCGGTTCTCTTTGCGGGGGCGGCGCAGTTCGCAGCGGTTGGGCTTCTCGCCGTTGCAGCACCATGGGGCTCCATCGTTCTTCTTGTCTGGCTCCTCAACGCACGGCACTTCCTCTACGCCGCGTCGATTGCACCGTATGCGGCCGCGCTCCCACGACGCGTCCGTGCCGGTCTCGCCTTCCTGCTCACGGATGAAGCGTTCGCACTCACGAGCGCCCACGTTGCGCGACTTGGCCGAATCGACCTACTCGGTGCCTGGTACGCAGGCCTCAGCATTTTTGTTCCGTGGAACCTTGCAACCCTCGCCGGCTGGCTCGCGGGCGCGGCACTCCCAGAGCCGAGAACCATTGGGCTCGACGTGATGTTCCCTGCCTCAATGGCTGGCCTCGCCGTTGGCTTGGTGCGTGATCGCGCCGCACTTATCGCTCTGATCACCGGTGGTGCTGCAGCGGTTGCTGCGGCGATCCTGATCAACCCGAGTGCCGCCGCAATGATCGGCGGTCTTGTTGGACCACTCGTTGGCATCGCACTCACGCAACGCGGACGGTTAGAAAGCGAAGGAGCGACGCGATGATTGATCCACTCCGCATCGATCTGGTCCCACTCGCAGTTCTGGGTGGGATCGGTACGTACGCCGCGCGCGCACTGCCGCTCCTCGCACCGGGCGTGGATCGCCTGCCGGCGCCAGTGCTCACCTACCTGCGCCTCATTGGCCCCGCCGCACTCGGCGCGATTGCCGCCGCGGACATCTTCGTTGCAGACGGCGCGTTCCGCGTTGGTCCAGAGGCGGTTGCCGTGATCACGGGGGCGGCAGTCGGTTGGTGGCGCAGCAGCCTCTTGGTGGGGATGGCGGTATCAGTGGTGGTGGTGCTCCTTCTGCGCGCTACGATCGCGCCATGATTGACCTGAACGGCATCCGTCTCCGCAACCGACTCGTCACAAGTTCAAGCCTTCTCGGGTACGGCGCGCCAAAAGGTCGCCTCGCGCTGCTTGGCCTCTCACCGATCTCAAACTTCGTCGACCTGCGCCGCTTCGGTGCCGTCACCGTACGCACGGTTACCACGCAACCTCGTGAGGGTCACTTCACACTGCAAGAGCGTTGGAGACTGAGTGAAATCCCGCAGCTGATCCGCCTCTATCGCGGCGCCCTGCAAGAGACGGATGCGGGGTGGCTCAACGCGTTCGGTTGGTCAAACATTGGGATTGATCGCTACTTTGATGAATACTTCTCGCGCACCAGGGAACAGAATCGGATCCTCTCGCTCGGCGGATTCAGCGCCGATGAGTTCAGTTCACTCGTAGAGACGGTCAATCAGCGTGCAAAGCCCGGAGAGCTCGCCGCCGTTGAGTTCAACGTCTCGTGTCACAACGTCAATTTTGATTTCAATCCGATTATCGAAGAGGTGCTCAAGCGCGCAGTCCCCACCTCGCGCTTTCCCGTGATCCTGAAGCTCTCACCGGACTTCGACTACCTCGCACACGCGAGACTCGCTGAAGCGAACGGCGTCGCAGCCCTCAGCGCGATCAATACCGTCAAGGGGCTGAGGCTGAATCCGAAGAGCGGTGCACCACTTCTAAAAAACCGTTACGGCGGGCTCTCTGGTCGCGCCATCAAGCCGATCGGCCTGCGTGTGGTGAGCGAGCTGCGCGAGGCGGGCGTCAAACTGCCAATCATCGCGGGTGGCGGGGTACGCACCTTCAACGACGTCCGAGAGTACGGCTGGGCTGGTGCGGACGCCGCATCACTCGGCTCTGAGGCGTGGCTGAAGCCACTATGGTCGATGCCGCTGGCGCCGCTGCACGCGCTGCACATTCGGCGCTTGATTGGACAGGTAGAAGGGTGGTCACCCCGATGAGAATTCAGCAGTCAGATCTCACGCCGCTCGAGCAGCGCCTTGTTGATGAGGCGATCAAGATTCGGCCGCGTGCCTACGCCGTCTACTCCAACTATCTGGTTGGTGCAGCGGTTGCCGACGCAGATGGCGGCATCCACGTTGGCGCAAACATGGAGGGTGCCGACTACACCCTGACGGTGCACGCGGAACAGCATGCGATGAACGCCATGCGCCTCGCAACGAACGCGAAGGCGGTGGCCCTGGCGTTTGCCGTCCAATCTCCGTCAGAGTCGCCTTCGCCGTGCGGGGTCTGTCGTCAACGCATCCGCGAGTTTGCGGGTTCGCTCCAGATGCCGATCGTTGCGGTCAGTCTCGACGAGAACCTGAAGATCGAGCGCTTGAACCGCTACCCATTTGACTTCTTGCTGCCAAACTCGTTCGGCCCGGAGAACCTTGGCAAGTAGTTCGCGTCTCTCACGCCTCGGCGTGTTGACGATCTACGGCGGTTTCGGTGTCGTCGGGGCCGTCTTCTATCCGTTCTACGCGGTCGCGATGATCGACCGCGGCCTCAGTGCCGGCGAGCTTGGACTGCTGACTGCAGCAACGGCACTCGTCTCGAGCGCCGTCGGACCGGCCTGGGGGCACCTTGCTGATCGAGTTGTCGGTCGGCGTGCAGGGCTCGCGATCGGCGAGATTTCAAGCGCGATCGGCATCCTCCTCTTCGCCTTCGGCGATCTCAGCGCCGCAATCGCTGGGACTCTCCTCATGGCGATCGCTGGCGCCGCCTCCAACAGTTCTGCCGATGCGCTTGCGCTCGGCATCGCGCGAGACGGTGGGCCGCGCTTTGCAGTCACTCGAGCGGTTACGAGTTTCACCTACGCAATCACCGCACTCGCCGCAGGCGTGGCGATCCGCGACGGTGGTGGATCCTCAATCGTCCCCTTCCTAGCTGTTGGGCTCTGCTGCACAATCCTGCCGATTCCGTTTCTCAAAGATCGGAGTATCGTGGCGGCGCATCGAAGCGCGCCGCCACGCGCCGCGTCGGCACGCCGCACCAGACGCTCGGCACGTGACCGCTTCGGCAGCGTCAGCGAACTGATGCGAATCGCCCCAGCAATGCTCCCCTTCGTTGCGATCATCTTCCTTGAGGCGCTCTGCGCCGCTTCGTTCTATCGCCTCGGTCCCGTGAGGATCAACGAGGTTGGCGGCGACGCGGCGATGCTCGGACTCGGCGCAACCCTCGCCGCCTTCATCGAAGTTCCCTTCATGATCGCCTCGGCCCGAATGCTCAAAGGGATCGGGCTACGACGCGGTTTCGCTGCTGCAACTGCAATCATGGGAGTGATCACCGCTTCGGTCGCACTCTTTGAAAGCGCGCTTTCGCTCACGCTTCTACGGCTCGCCGAGGGGGCAGTTTTTGCGATCGCGTTGATGTGCGCCGTCGAAGTAGTAGATCGCCTGGTGCCACGCCGGCTTCACGCGACCGGGCAGTCGCTCTATCACTCTGCCGGGACGCTCGGCGCCGCACTCGGTGGCATCGTTGCGGGATTCCTCTACGACGCAGCAGGCTTCACGGTGGTGTTCGTTGCGAGCGGAGCGGGACTGCTGGTCACCGCACTCTTTGCGCTCCGCACCATTCCGCGGGGACGCGTGCTGCTTGAGTCGGACGCTACCCACAGAGCTGAATAGCAAAACGCTCCGTTGCAACATCAGCCGCAACGGAGCGCTCTGAGTTTGACTTCGTTAGCTGCGCAGGTCCATGTAGACCCCAATCAGCACAGGGATCATCACGATGACCCCGAGCACAAAGACTATTGGTTCTGTCACTTGCTCTTCTTTGCCAGCAGGTTACCGAGCGAAAGGATCGCTGGAACCCAGAGACCGATGTAGAGCGCAGTGTCGGCATTGGCAGTGAAGCCAACTCCGAAATAATGCGCAAGAGACAGTGCGAGGCTCGCAACCGCCGCAACGATGTACAGGTTCTTCGAGTCCATGATTCCTCCCTAACGTTGACCCGAGTTTCGGGCCTATGCGTCACTTTACCGCAGGCGGATGCGCGGGGCTACCCCTCACGCAGGGCGGGCGGATCCGCTTCGTCGCCAAGATCCACCTTGGCGATCCGCTCCCCCTTGCTGACGATTCGCTTCGCGGAGGTCTGCGCCCCGCTGATGTCGTCGCCAATCTGGCGGAAGTGGGTAGCGAGCTTCTCGATGCGCTCTGCGAGCAGCTCAACATCTCTGGTGAGACCGCCTACTTCGCGCTGGATCAGGGCTGCCTGCTCACCGATCTTTGACTCGACGTGGAACATGCTCACCGTGGCCAAGAGCGCGTGCAGCGTGTTGGGGGACGCGAAGACCACCCGCTTACCGTTT
>JBEDBF010000070.1:0-4764 GCA_041177405.1 Chloroflexota bacterium
CCGCCCGGGAGGAGCAGGTCGCTCGCGAGCGTACTCAACGCGGTGTCAACCCACTTTTCGTCGAGCGCCTCTCCGCCGAGTGCGGCGAAGACGCCGTACGGCTCAAGAAGGATCCGCGTGCGTCCCGGAAGCACCAGAGGAGCGAGCACGCCAATTGGGAGCGTCCCAGTCGCAATCAGGCTCGCCGCTGCGCCAACGAGCAGGAGCGGCGCGCCGTCCACATCAAGCTCGCCAAGATCTTCATCAACCAGGAGTTCTGCGAGGCGTCGTAGCGCATCCGCCGTCGCGGCAGCGCGCACCTGATCACGCTCATCGTCGCGATCGCGGAGCGGTGCGTCGGCAAGATCTCCAAGCAGGTCAGCAACGGTTGAGCGGTCGGTGCGGCCGAGAAGTGCCAGCACACCATCACAGCGTCGGCGGCGCTCTGCAGCGTCGGCGGGGACCAGTGCCGCCCCCGGGACGTCAAAGCTGGTTGCGGCACGATCTGGTGCCCCAATGGTGAGTCGCCCCCCGTCTTCAGCGATCTCGACGATGCGCACCGGACTACCGAGCCACGCGGCGAGACGCCCCGCTGCGAGGTGCATATCCCCTGCGCGCGCCACCACGTGGAGCGGTGTGGCGCTCATCTTCGCTGCCGCCAAGAGGGTTGTCTCAAGCGCCTCAACGGCACCGCCACGCGGCTGCGAAAGAGCCCCGAGGAGTCGTGCTCCACCCTCACGGCGAATCAGCGCACCGGTGCGCTCAGACACACCTTCAACGATGAGAAGGAGCGGTTCGTTCACGGCGCGCTCTCATTCAGCGCGCAGATTGCAACTGGTTGCCCACCGCGCGTGTACACGCGGGCCAGACGGCTGGCAAAACTTGTCGAGACCTCGTTAGTGATCGTCGCGCGTCGGCGCGCCACATCCACCGGCTGAATCTCTTCGCTTCCAGAGCGCCCTATGAAGACCACATCGTCAAGCGTACTCAGATCACTCGCGGGGTGATCGGTAGCATCAATCGTGATCGAATCCATGGCAATGCTTCCGACCACGGGGAGCCGCACGCCGCGGAGGAGCACCTCCGCCTTCCCCTTCTCATGGTACGAGATTCCGTCGGCGTATCCCATTGGTAGCGTGATGATTCGAGACGGTCGCTCGGCAACAAAGTGCGGTCCATAACCCACCCCGTGGCCGACCGGAAGGGTAGCAATACGCACAGGACGAGCAATCAGCTGGTAGACCGGGGCGATACCGATCTGTTCGGCACTACGAGAGGGGCGAAGTGCATTCGGTACCACGCCGAAGAGCGCGATCCCCACCCGCGCAACATGTTCGCCACCACCAATCGTCAACAGGCCACCCGAGCCGACAAGGTGACGCTCTAAACCCTGACGCAGATCCGGATCGCGCATCGCGTCCGCTGCGTCGTTAAGGCGCTGCGCCTGCTCTGTTGAGCGCTTCACATCCTCTGCTGCCGTCAAGTGGCTCCAGATGCCGCGCAACTCAATGCGCGGATGCGCGCGAGAGAGTCGCTCCACCTCTTCCGTCAGTTCATTTGGAAGGATTCCGTCGCGACCGAGACCGGTATCGACTTCAACATCAACGATAAGTGGCTGCTCGCCAGTGAGGTTGGCGCTAAGGATCTCGGTCACCACCGCAGGCGACGTGGCTGGGACACCAATCTCAAGCGCCGCAGCGCGGGGGAGGTACTCGCGCGGCACGCGCCAGAGGACGCGGAGTGGGGCGCGGATCTCGGCGTTGCGGAGCGCAATCGCCTCATCGATCGTGGCGACCAGGATTGCGCGCGCACCTGCGGCGAGCGCGGCACGCGCAATCTCCACAGCGCCAAGTCCGTAGGCATTCGCCTTGAGCACAACATCCAGGTGGCCACCGGGCGACAGATGCTCCTTGAGGCCGCGCACGTTCTGTTCGATCGCGTCAAGGCTCACCTCCACCCACGCCGCGCGAGCGAGGGGCGGGAGGCCAGCGGCCAGGAGGGCTTCTGGGATTCCCACGCTACGCCTCGCGGGCCGTGCGTTGCCCGTAGGCAACGGCCACGGCGTACTCGCGTTCATGGGTGATCGATACTGCGATCGCCGCGATGCCAATCAGTGCCGCGCGCTCAGCGGCGCTTCCGTGGAGGCGAACCTTCGGCTCCCCTGTTGGGAGTCGCTCGATCTCAATCTCACGCCAGCCGATGCCGCGAACGCCGAGGCCCAGCACCTTGGAGACTGCCTCTTTCGCCGCCCAGCGGCCAGCAAAGTTCTCCGGCCGTGCGCGTACATACGCCTGCTCTGCGTCCGTGAGCACGCGTGCGGGGAACCGCGCCGGGTGTCGCCGCAACACTCCAGCGATACGCTCGACGCGCACGATGTCAATACCGAGTGCGGGGAGTTCAACGCCTGATGTGCGGTGCGGCTGCATGCGGCTAGTCTACCGCTCGCTCAGCGACGCTCGGCCAGCAGCACGCTTCCAGCATTAAGGATGGAGTCGACCACCGCCTTGACCAGGTCCTCGTCCGGCCCCTCACCCATCACGCGAACGAGTGGTTCGGTACCAGAGGGGCGTACCACCAATCGTCCGCCAGCGGCGGCGAGCTGCCGCTCGCCATCGCGGATGGCACTTGTCATCGTTGGGTGGGAGAGGAGCCACTCCGCTTCTCCCTCGCGCACGCTGATCTCACGCTGAACCTGCGGGTCAAGCGGCAGGGTCGCAGCAAGCGCCGAGAGTGGCCCGCCAGAGCGCACCAGCAGCGCGATCAGCTCGATCGCGCTGATCAGTCCGTCACCGGTTGGCGCGTGCTCTGGGAAGAGGAGGTGCCCACTCTTCTCACCGCCGAACCCTGGCCGCCCGAGGGTGAGTACTTCCGCAATATGGCGATCGCCCACCGGGGTACGTTGCAGCGTGATCCCTGCTGCGCGAAGCTGACGCTCCACGCCAGAGTTGGTCAGAATCGTTGCGACGACGCGATCAGATCCAGGGAGCGCGCGCCGCTTACGATCCAGCGCAATCAGACCGATCACAACATCCCCATCAACGAGGACTCCACGCTCATCGATGACCGCACACCGGTCGGCATCTCCATCCAATGCGATGCCCAAATCCGCGCCGAGCTCCACAACCTGACGTCCCAGGGCAGCCGGTGAGGTGGCACCAACGCCGTCGTTGATCAGACCCTCGCCCATTGCTATTCCGTCGATCGTTGCGCCGGTTGCGGCCAGCGCCGCAACGGCGAACGGTGCACCAGCACCGTTTGCAGCATCAAGCACGGCGCGAATTCCCGCGGCGGCTCGGTTCGGTGTTGCCGTAGCCGCAATGGTTGCGAGCTGCGCTGCATATCGCGCTGCGTAGATGGCCCCACGCGCATCCGAGTGCTCTTCGGTGTCAGGGATACTCGCCACGTCACCTGCGGCGAGGGTCGACTCAATCAAGCGCTCAAGCTCCCGCTCAATCGCATCGGGGACCTTGCGACCGTCACGACCAATCACCTTCAAGCCGTTGTATTCCGCTGGGTTGTGCGAAGCGGTCACCACCACGCCACACGCAACCTCTGCGTCTGCCGCCACGACCGCAGCCAAACCAGGCGTTGGAATCACGCCAAGGTTGATTGGAGTGGCTCCTCCTGACCGGATCCCAGCGGCGAGTGCTGCACTCAGTCCAGGGCCGCTCGGGCGCGTGTCACGTCCAATGAGGATGTTCCCTGCGGGATAGTGCGCCGCCAAAGCAGCGCCAAGAGCATAGGCAGTCTCTGATGTGAGCGATGCTCCCGCGACCCCGCGAATCCCGTCGGTACCGAATCGGACCGCGGCCATCAGCAGCGCAGCTGCGCTAGATCAGCGCTTCGTGAACTGCTTCGCCTTGCGAGCGCGTCGGAGACCGTACTTCTTTCGCTCCTTCGCGCGCGGATCGCGCGTGAGGAATCCGGCCTGTCGAAGTGGGAGTCGGTATGCCTCAGGGTCCGCCGAGAGGAGTGCACGCGAGATCCCGTGACGGATTGCGCCCGCCTGACCGGAGATCCCGCCGCCTTCAACCTTCACCATGGCGTTGAAACGGCCTTCGGTACCAGTGACGCGGTACGGGGCGAAAACCTCGGCCTGCGGAATTGCGCCACCGAAGTGCTCTACATACGTTCGTCCATTGATTACGATCTGACCCTCACCTGGGACGAGGCGCACGCGGGCGATGGATGTCTTGCGGCGACCAGTTCCCTGGTAGTACGGCAGGCTCACGCTCTTCTCCTTCGGACTCATGCGAGTGGCTTCGGCTGCTGTGGCGCGTGTGGGTGATCCGCACCTGCGTAAATCTTCAACTTGGTCATCTGCGCGTTCGCGAGCTTCGTCTTGGGGAGCATCCCCTTCACGGCGCGTCGGATCGCCTCGGTTGGCTTCCGCTGAATCAGGTCGCCGAGACCCTCTTCGCGGTGGCCGCCAGGGTGGCCGGAGTGCGAGTGGTAGCGCTTGCTCAAGAGTCGATCACCCGTGACCACGAGCTTGGCCGCGTTGATGACGATCACGAAGTCGCCCGTATCCATATGGTCGGCATAGGTTGGCTTCGCCTTACCGAGGAGGGCGGTGGCAATCTTCGTGGCGAGGCGGCCGAGCGTCTGACCCTCAGCATCAACCACGTACCAGTTGCGCTCAATCTCAGCGGCGCGAGGCGTCCACGTCTTCATGTTCACATCAACCTCCTAGACGAGCTCAAGCTGAACCAAGGGAGCGGCGTCACCCTTACGGATCCCGATCTTGGTAATGCGGCAGTAGCCCGAGGTGCGCGCCGCGTACTT
>JBEDBF010000071.1:0-4719 GCA_041177405.1 Chloroflexota bacterium
AGAGAGCACCGCAATGCGCAAACTCTACGAACGGTGGAACCTCGCCGCGCCCATCAAGGCGCTCGCTGCACGAGGTGCGCCGATCCTCGGCACCTGTGCCGGAGCGATTCTTCTCGCAACGACAATCAGTGACGGCGATGCACCGGTGCTCTCTCTCATTGACATGGAGGTGCAACGAAACGCGTTCGGACGTCAACTTGAATCGTTTGAAACATCACTGACGATGCAAAGTCTCAAGCCCGGAGGCGGCAGCACCCCGCTCCGCGCCGTCTTCATTCGTGCGCCAGAGATCGTCCGCGTCGGCCCCGCGGCGAGCGTGGTCGCGCAGCTCCCAGACGGTCGAACTGTTGCCGCACGGCAGGGAAACATCGTCGGCATCTCCTTCCACCCAGAGATTGCGGGTGAAACACGCCTCCACCGCTGGCTCGTCGACCAGGCAGCACAGCACGCCCGTCGTGACTGAGCGGAACGTCGATTCACCGCCGCGCGTCAGACTTGCTCGGATCACCGACCTTGCTGCGCTCGTAGAGATCTCCCGTCGCGCGCAACGTGCGGCGCATGATGGCCCGGCAGAGATCCGCTCACTCGGTCTGCCCATTGCGCCAGCCGCTCTCAGTCTCTACCAACTCTTTCGTATGCCGCTCAGCCTGATCCGCTCCTCCGATGCGATCTGGGTGCACCAGCGCGGCTCAACGCTCGATGGTTTTGCGCGAGTGGAGCGCGACGTGCGCGGTGATTGGACCATTGTTGAGCTTGCCGCCGTGGATGATGCGTCGCGTGCGCGACTGGTCGCGCGCGTGGTGCGCGAAGCGGGTCGGCACGGCGTGGTGCGAATCCATGTTGCGTGCAGAGAGGATGCAGATACCTTGAGACTGCTGAGCGCTTCAGGGTTTCAGTCATATGCACGCGAGACGCTCTATGCGTTGAACATAGATCGCGCGGAGCCGCTGACGACAACGGCGCTTGGGCTCGTCCGGCCAGGCCGCACCGGCTCACCACTGCGCGCGGTGCGCGCCGCCGACGCGCTGCCAATTGCGCAACTCATGACGCGAATCACACCGCCTGCTGTTGCGCGAGTTGAACTGGCGGATGCACGCGATTGGGAGCGGGCCGCGGCGGGTGAGTGGGCACCGCGTGCGAGCATCAGTCCACTCCTTCGACTTGTAGAGGGGAGCGCGTATGTTGTCGACGGTGGCGCGGGCGACATTGATGGCTGGGTCCATATCGGGATTGCGCGCGAGCAAGGAGAAGAGCACCCGCACACCTTGCGGATCACCACACTCCCGGGCGTTGACCCCGCGCCGCTGATCGCCGCGAGCCTTACCGAGATTGCCGCGGGCGCATCGCGTGCCGGGCGAGAGAGGGGTGTGATCCTCGCAGTGGTTCGCAGCTACGAGTCCGGTCTCGGCGGCGCGCTGCGCGCACAGGGATTTTCTGAGATCGCCGAACTTCGACTTGCCGTCCGTGACGCACGTGCTCGCGTGAGTGCCCCTGGGATGGTCCCCGCAATCGGTTAGCCAGTTCCGCTCGACTGGCCGTCGCGCTAGGATTCTGCCAATGAGCCTTGCCAACACCCCACACGACGGCACCAGCCCCATGCTGGCGCCCACGGTCGTGCAGGAGGAGGCGATCGTCGACAACCTCGACCTTCTCCTCGACTGCCTTCCGGGGGAGATCGTTGCCAGCATCCGAGAGCTCTCCACGCGTGAAGAGTTGGCCGCGGGTCGCGATGGACTCCTTGAGGTTGTGATGGATCTTGGCCGCCGGCCCGAAGCGCGACTCACCTCTGGTGACGTCACGCTGCTCGAACGAGAGGTGACAGAAGAGGATCTCTCGTGGGTGATCTCACGCATCGGCGATTTTGGTGGTGACAATCGAGCCGGCATTGAGCGGACCCTGCATCGCATCTCTGCGATCCGAAATCGCGCGGACCGCGTCGTTGGTCTCACGTGTCGTGTAGGTAGATCCGTCTTCGGAACGATTGAAATCCTGCGCGATCACATTGAGTCTGGAAGGTCGATCCTGATCATGGGGCGACCAGGCGTGGGAAAGACCACCATGCTGCGTGAGGCGGCGCGCGTCCTCGCCTCCGAGTTCTCCAAGCGCGTGGTGGTCGTTGACACATCGAACGAGATCGCGGGCGACGGTGACATTCCACATCCAGCAATCGGCAAGGCGCGGCGAATGCAGGTGAGCGCTCCGGAGCGACAGCACCTGGTGATGATTGAGGCGGTTGAGAATCACATGCCCGAAGTGATCGTGATTGACGAGATTGGCACGGAGGCGGAGGCGATCGCGGCACGCACGATTGCGGAGCGCGGTGTGCAGCTGATCGGCACCGCACACGGAAACAACCTTGACAACCTGATGCTCAATCCAACGCTTACCGACCTCATCGGCGGGATCCAGAGCGTGACCTTGGGCGACGATGAGGCACGACGTCGACGAACGCAGAAGAGTGTGCTGGAGCGGAAGGCACCGCCAACGTTTGATGTGGTGGTTGAGATCATTGATCGTGACCACATTCTCGTGCATGAAGATGTGGCCGCCACTGTGGACGCACTCCTTCGTGGCGATGCGGTTGCACCCGAAGAGCGGTGGCGCGACGAGTCCGGTGTGCATCGCACCCATCAGCGCATCCGACCCGGCGCCCTTCCAGGTGTTGAGCAGCGCCGATTCGGCGGCCTGACGCCAGGAGATGGACGCCGTGATGGCCGTGGAGAGCGCTTAGCGTTTGACGATCGCCGTACGTCATATGACGCGCGTGATGAGGGCCGTGGTGGTTGGAGAAAACATCGTGATCGCTCTCGGCGCACGGGAGCCTTCGATGATCTGCGTAACCCAGCAGCCACGATTCCAGGTGGAACAGCGGCGCCAGTGATGCCAGCACTCGATGCTCGGTTTCAAGAGGGTGCCACCTCTGGAAGTTGGCGGCCGACACGAGGCTGGGTGAGCGGTGGCATGGCGGGCGCAGTTGCAGCAATGGATCACGAACCGGTCGCACGTACCGCCGACGGAGCGCGCATCCCAGCCGCGTGGGATGACGCGCCAGACGCAGATGAGCTGGAGCGAAACACGAGCCCGCTCCCTGAGATGCGCATCTACGCGCACGGCATCTCACGGAAGAAGCTTGAGGTTGCCATCCGCGAACTTGGGCTTCCCGCAAGCACCGCGCGCGGTCCCGAAGATGCCGATGCGGTGATGACGATCCGCAACGAATTCAAGCAGCGCGGAGTGCAACTTGTGGAGGCGGAGCGTCGCGGGGTGCCGATCCATGTGCTGAAGTCGAATGCTTCCGCACAGATGGAGCGTGCACTCTTGGCACTCTATGAACTGCCGGACGACCCGCGTGAGATGGCGCTTCGCGAAGCGGCGGCGGGGGTGCAAGAGGTGATGCGCACCGCACATCCGGTTGAGCTTGCGCCGCAGAGCGCATTCATTCGCCGACTGCAACACCAACTCGCGGGCGAGGCGAACATCACCAGTAGTTCTCGCGGCCGAGATCCGCATCGCCGCGTGCGACTTGAGCCGCCTGGACGCGCCTCAAGCACGCCGCGCCGACGTCGCTAGGCGACGAAAGAGTCCGCTCATGTTCATCAGTTTTGAGGGGCCCGACGGCTCAGGGAAGTCAACGCAGATCGAGGCGCTCGCGGCTGAGCTTCGTGCAGCGGGCAGAGAAGTGGTGACCGTACGTGAGCCAGGAGGAACGCCGGCGGGCGAGAAGATTCGCGCGATTCTCCTCGGCGAGGGTGGCACCGTTCCAGTAGATCCTCGTGCTGACGCACTCCTCTTCAATGCGTCTCGAGCGCAACTCGTTGCGGATGTGATCGAACCGGCGCTCGCACGCGGCGCCATTGTGATTGCCGACCGTTTCGCCGACTCCACGCTGGCCTATCAGGGCTACGGGAGTGGACTCCCACTCGACGCGTTGCGCGCGATCATTCACTTTGCAACGGCGGGTCGCACGCCAGACCTCACGCTGCTCCTCGACCTCGATGCAGGTCACGGACTGGCTCGAAAGTCGGGGAGCGGTCGCACTCGTTTTGAGGAGGGCTTCGATGCCGCGTTCCATGAGCGCGTCGCCACAGGCTTCCGAGCACTCGCCGCCGCGGAGCCCTCGCGATGGCACCTCCTCGATGCCAACGCAGAGCGTGGTCTGCTCGCCGCACAGATCAGCACGATCGTTCAGGGGGCGCTCGCCGCCAAGCGCTAATCGGGCTCGCCGCTACACTTCCTCAATGGTGCCCCAACTCACCTCCAAGGTTGACAACCTCCGGCCCGCCTACGGGTTTGATGACATCTCGCTCGCCCCTGGCACCGACACGGCGGATCCATCCGACGTTGACCTCGCGCAGGACTTTTGTGGCATCCCGCTCGCCGTTCCGATCATGGCGTCGGCCATGGATGCCGTTGTTTCGCCGACTACCGCTGGTCTACTCCACAAACTCGGCAGCCTGGCGTGCATCAACCTTGAAGGACTCTGGTTCCGCTATGACGACCCACTCCCACACTTTGCGTCAATCCGCACGGCCGCAAAGGATCGCGTGCAGGAGCTGTTTGCAAAAATCTACGCGGAGCCTGTCAGAGAGACCCTGCTCGCGCAGCGTATCGCAGAGATTCACGCAGCAGGATCGCCAGCGATGATCGCGGCAACCCCACAGGCGATCGGGAAGTTCGTCGACGCGATCATCAAGGGTGGTGCCGACCTCTTGGTCATTC
>JBEDBF010000072.1:0-4715 GCA_041177405.1 Chloroflexota bacterium
ATCGTCAATACGGATGCGTTCAACGACATCAATCTGCGCAAAGCGGGCTATGCGGCAGACCCGCTGCACGACGGCTCCCTCAAGGGGTACAACCTGTTCGAGATCCCCATGTCCACGATGGTGGCCCGCGCGTGTGAGGGGCTAGGACTCAGCAGCAAGCAGGTGGAGCTGACAAAGAATTTCTTTGCGCTCGGTGTCATGTTCTGGCTCTACGAGCGCTCAATGGCGGCAACCGAGAAGTGGATTGCGGAGAAGTTTGCGGGCAAGGATGCAATTGCTGAGGCAAACAAGCGCGCACTGAACGCCGGTTACGCGTTCGGAGAGACCACAGAGATCTTCCATACGCACTATCGAGTCCCTGCGGCTCACCTGAAACCCGGGACGTATCGCAACATCACGGGGAACGAGGCGACCGCACTCGGCTTTGTGACCGCGGCGAAACTCGCAGAGCGCGATCTCTTCCTCGCGAGCTACCCGATCACGCCAGCGTCTGACATCCTGCATCAGCTCTCTGGCTACAAGCACCTTGGCATCAAGACGGTGCAATCAGAAGATGAGATCGCTGCGATCGGTGCCGCTGTTGGCGCCGCATACGGCGGCGCGATGGGGATGACCACAACCTCGGGCCCGGGGATGGCGTTGAAGGCGGAGATGCTCGGACTCGCCGTCATGGTGGAGCTTCCACTTGTGGTGGTGGATGTGCAACGCGCCGGTCCGTCAACAGGGATGCCGACCAAGACGGAGCAGGGTGACCTGCTGATGAGCATGTTCGGTCGTAATTCCGACTCGCCAATCCCCGTGATTGCGCCGGCCACACCGGCGGAGTGCTACACGATGGCGATCGAAGCGTGGCGCATTGCGCTCAAGCACATGACACCAGTGGTCTACCTGAGCGACGCCTTCCTCGCCACCGGCGCCGAGCCGTGGAAGATTCCGCAGATCAGCGAGATGCCATCCATTGCGGTGAAGAACGCGCCAGCGTCAGAGGGGAGCTTCCGTCCGTATCAGCGCGATCCGGAGACGCTCGCGCGCCCGTGGGCGGTGCCAGGCACGAAGGGCTTGGAGCATCGCATCGGCGGACTTGAGAAGTTGGATGAACTTGGTACCGTGAGCTACGACCCAGATAACCACCACCGCATGATGCTGTTGCGCGCCGAGAAGGTCGCGCGCGTTGCCCGTGACATTCCAAAGACCGAAGTGTGGGGCGATCCAACGGGCGATCTCCTGATCCTTGGATGGGGCTCAACGTACGGCTCCATTCGCTCGGCGGTTGAGCGCCTTCGCGAGCGCGGCAAGCGTGTCAGCCACGCGCACCTGCGCTACTTGAACCCCCTTCCAGACGATCTCGCTGGGATCCTTGGCAACTTCAAGCGCGTCCTGCTACCCGAGCTCAACCTTGGCCAGCTGCGAATGCTGCTGCGTGCCAAGTATCTGGTCGATATCGTTGGCTTCAACCTCGTGCGCGGCAAGCCGTTCCAGATCGGCGAGATTGAAGCGAAGGCAGAATCGCTGCTCGGAGAGAGTGTGGAGGTGAGCAAGTGACGCAGAGCGAACTCCCCGTGCTGACCAAGAAGGACTTCGAGTCCGACCAGGATGTGCGCTGGTGCCCAGGTTGCGGCGATTACTCCATCTTGGCGCAGACGCAGAAGACGATGCCCGACTTTGGCGTACCGAAAGAGAAGATCGTCTTCATCTCAGGGATTGGCTGCTCCGGTCGCCTCCCGTACTACATGAACACCTTCGGCTTCCACACCATCCACGGACGCGCCGCCACGATTGCCACCGGCCTCAAAGGCGCACGGCCAGACCTCATGGTCTGGGTGATCACTGGTGATGGCGACGCGCTCTCCATCGGTGGAAACCACCTGATCCATGCGATGCGCCGCAACGTGGACATGAAGATGATCATGTTCAACAATCGCATCTACGGCCTCACCAAGGGCCAGGCCTCGCCAACGTCGCCGATCGGGAAGAAGACCAAGTCCACGCCGATGGGAACCATTGAGACGCCAATCATCCCACTCAACCTTGTGGCAGCCGCGGAGGCGAGCTTCATTGCGCGTTCGGTGGACACGCACTCGGAGCATCTGCAGGAGATGATGCACCGCGCAGGTGAGCACTCGGGTGCCGCCTTCCTCGAAGTGCTGCAGAATTGCAACATCTTCAACGACGGCGCATGGCGCGACTTCACCGATAAGTCAGTCAAAGAGGATCGCATGCTCGTCCTGAAGCACGGCGAGCCGATGATCTTCGGTGCGGAGAAGAACAAGGGGATCCGCCTCAACGGTCTGCAGCCGGAAGTGGTGACGATCGGCGAGAATGGCGTCAGCGTTGCAGACCTCTGGGTGCACGACGAGACAGATCCAGATGCGACGCGCACGCAGATCTTGAGCCGCATGTGGTGGCCAGACTTCCCTGTACCGGTTGGCGTCTTCCGTCGCGTGCCACGACCAACGCACGATCAACTGCTCGTTGAGCAGGTTGAGAGCGCGAAGGCGGCGCGCGCTGCAAAGGGGCCCGTCGATCTGCAAAAGCTCCTCGCCGCCGGGGAGACCTGGACGGTCTCTTGAGCGAAGCGGCGCAGGGTGCGCCACACCTCTACATCCTTGCTGACGATCTGATCTGGGCGACGAGACTCGCCGGACAGGGCCGCACGCTCGGCGCCAGCGTGGTGACTCTCAACGGCGCCAGTGACCTTGAAGTACTGGTTGCACGTGGACCGTTGGACGACCACGATCTGATCGCCATTGACACCACGGCGCGTGGCTTTGAGCCAGAAGCCGCGGTTCGATCCGCCGCCAGTATCGGGCGCACCCTCGCCCTCGCCCAGCACGACGACCCTGAACTTCGAACCGCGCTCCTTGAGGCGGGGGCGCTGCGCGTGATGCCGTACCGCGCGCTCTTTGAGCGCGGACATGCGATCCTCGCGGAGTTACTGGGCCTGCCGATCCCTGCCGTGGGGAGCATGGAGGCACCGAGCGGAAGTGGAGGCGTAACGCAATGAGCGATCGAGCCGCAGAGATAAGCGCCGCGTACGCAGCCGCCACTCCGGGACTCGGCGCCGGTCATGCGCTTGAGGCGCGCCTGATCGGTCCCGCCGCCTACGCCGCGCGACTCGTCGCTGCACGCGACGCGGTGAATGACGCGGGCGCGGACGCCGTGCTGATCGGATTTGGTGCCGACATGCGCTATCTCACAGGGTACGCAGCTCCCGCACTGGAGCGACTCACGATGCTCGTCGTTCCAGCACGTGGCGAAGCCACCTTGATCGTTCCGCGACTTGAGGCGGGGATGGCGGGTGACGCACCTGCAATGCGTGGCGGCTCCGTTGCCACGATCCCATTTGGCGAGACGGATGATCCATTCGCGCTTGTTGCGCGCGCCGTGCGAGCTGGCGCACGCGGTGGCAGCGCACCCCTTAGCGTGGCGCTCTCCGACCGACTCTGGGCCACCTTCGTCCTCCGCATCGAGAGTGCCCTCGTCGCAGGAAACGGACGTCCAACGCTGCGACTCGCCTCAGAGGTGATCGGTCGACTGCGCACCGTGAAGTCGGCGGAAGAGTCCGCACTCTTGCGTGCCGCAGGTCGCGCCGTTGACAGCGTAGTGATGGCGATCACGAGCGGGAAGCTTGTGGGGAGGACTGAGAACGACGTGGCGCGCGAGGTGCGCGAGCGACTCACCGGCGCTGGTCATGAAGTTGCCTCGTTTGCCATCGTTGGCTCAGGAAAGAATTCGGCCTCTCCTCATCACGAAGCCTCCTCCAAGGTGATTGAGGCGGGTGACGCGATCGTTCTAGACATTGGCGGTCAGTTCGGCGGATACGGCTCCGATACCACCCGAACGATCTGGGTCACAGGACCGAACGGCGCTGTTCCTCCCACAGACGACTTCCTCCACCGCTACGGGATCCTGAAACGCGCCCATCAGGCGGCCACGGATCACGTGAAGCCGGGCGTGAGCTGTGAGTCGGTCGACGCGGCGGCGCGTGCGGTGATCGATGGCGCAGGTCTCGGCGAGCGCTTCTTCCACCGGACCGGACACGGAATCGGACTTGAGGAGCATGAGGATCCATACATCGTGAAGGGGAATACCACGACGCTCGTACCGGGCCACGCCTTCAGCATCGAACCTGGCATCTACATTGAAGGGCTGAATGGCGCCCGCATCGAAGATATCGTCCTCTGTGGTGACTCAGCGGTTGATCAACTAAACAACACGAGCCGCGACCTGTATGTGGTTCCAGGGTGAGCGACGCCCCAGTCTCCAGCCAACCGCAGCAACAGCAGAAGCAGGCGACCGCTGCGCAGTTGCGCCGCATTGCTAAAGCGCGGCCGTACGTTCCCATCCACGAGATTCGCAGAACCTACGGCCTTCCAGGTGACGAAGACTTAACAGTGAAAATCGCAACACCGGATGGTGATGCGTGGATCGGCCTCCCAGAGCGCGAAGCGAAGCTTGTCGAGCAGCTTGTCCAACAGGGTGAGATAGGCCTGATCTTCCATGAGATGCCGCGGGCACGCGTGGTGCTCGGCATCTACGGCTCGACGCTGCACGCGTAGGCGATCAGCGCACTAGCACCCCTTCGCTCGCGAGAAGCGCGCGCTTGAACGCGATCGGATCACGCCCACCCGGACGCCAGCCTCGATCCGCTGCACCGCCGTAGCCACCGATTCCGTTCGCCGCGACGACGCGATGACAGGGGAGGAGTACGGGGA
>JBEDBF010000073.1:0-5039 GCA_041177405.1 Chloroflexota bacterium
GGCAAAGTAGGAGCCTGGGAAGCGGCTCCAGTAGGTCTCCTTGAATCGTGCGGGGTCACCCCAAATACCGCGCAGCATGGAGGGCCACGGCTTCGTGAGGGTGAGGAAGCCGCCAGAGCCGAGTGGGACGCTCGCCCCGTTCCCGTCCACAACATCTGCGCTCATCCCTGGCATGGCGAAGGTTGCGGAGCCTGGCTTGGTGGTGGTGACACCCGGGAGTGGGCTGATCGCGATCGATCCCGTCTCCGTCTGCCACCAGGTGTCCACCACTGGGGTTCGACCGCCGCCAATCACGTTCCGGTACCAGATCCACGCCTCTGGATTAATCGGCTCACCAACGGAGCCGAGGAGGCGGAGTGAGCTGAGGTCGTGCTTCTTTGGATGCTCCTCGCCTTGGCGCATGAAGGCGCGAATCGCGGTTGGCGCGCAGTAGAGGATGTTCACCTTCAGCTCTTCGACGATCTGCCACCAGCGATCCCATGCTGGCGTACTGTGTTGCCCCGTTGGCGAGTGGACCGTAGACGATGTAGGTGTGGCCGGTGATCCAGCCAACGTCAGCGGCGCACCAGTAGACATCGTCGGGCTTGATATCAAAGACGGCGTGGTGGGTAAACGACGCGCCGAGAAGATAGCCGGCACTCGTGTGCATGATCCCCTTCGGCTTCGCCGTGGTGCCGCTCGTGTAGAGCAAGAAGAGGAGCTGCTCGGCGGGCATCGGATCGGCGGGGCATTCCGCCGACTGCGCAGGGACGAGATCCTGCCACCAGTGGTCGCGCCCTGCCTTCATCGCCGTCTCGCCTGGCGTCCCTGGTTGCCGGCGACGATAGACGAGCGACGCAGTGATCGTTGGCGACTTCTCCATCGCTTCGTCAGCAATCGTCTTCAGCTCAAAGAAGCTCCCCTTCCGGTAGCCACCATCGGCGGTGATCAGCACCTTCGCCTCGGCGTCGTTGATGCGGTCGGCGAGTGCGCTCGCAGGGAACCCGGAGAAGACCACGCTGTGCGCAGCTCCGAGTCGCGCGCAGGCGAGCATCGCAATCGCCACTTCGGGGACCATCGGCATGTAGATCGCAACGCGGTCGCCTTGCGACACGCCGAGCGCCTTGAGCGCATTCGCCGCCTGCTGCACTTCGCGGTGCAGATCGTTGTAGGTCAGCGTGCGCCGATCTCCCGGCTCACCGACCCAGTGAATGGCGACCTTCTCGCCGAGCCCTGCCGCGACATGACGGTCAACGCAGTTCTCCGCAACGTTCAGCCTCCCGTCCGCGAACCACTCGGCGAAGGGGAGGTTCCACTCCAGCGTCTTGGAGAAGGGGGTGCGCCAGGTGAGTCGTTCACGTGCCTGTTTCGCCCAGAAGGCAACCGGGTCGGCGGCGGCTTCGGCGTAGATCTCAGCGCTGACGTTTGCTCCGGCCGCCGTGGCCGCATCAGGGGGGAAGGAGAGACCCGCCGCCTGGAAGGTTTCGATCGCGTCGTGTGGTCGCTCAGCCATACGCCGCTACCGCCTAGCTTGCGAGCTCGTCGTCGCCGACCTCTCGCTCTCGCTCGTCATCGTCGCCCTCTTTGAGCACTGGCACGATGCCAGTTCGTCGTTGCGCGGCGCCACTCCAGCCGAGCTTGCGACTGATTCCGCGCGCCGCATCGCGAGCCGCGTTGATAAGATTTGGCAGGCTCACGGCAGTGACGCGCGACGAGGCGCCCCAGACAACCACGGTGGCGATCACGGTGCCGCGTGCGTCGCAGACGGGCACCGCGGCGGCTGAGAGCCGCTCATCCCATTCGCCGGTGGCAACGGCGTACCCGCGTCGTCGCACGAGCGCCAACTCTTCAAGGAGTGCACGCGGGTCGGTGATGGTTCGTGGCGTGTACTGCACCAGGCCACGGCGAGCAATGGAGAGCACCGTCCGCTCGGGGAGCGACGCGAGGAGCACCTTCCCCGCCGCGATCGCGTGCATCGCCACCGGCCGTCCGGTGATGTCTGGCATCGGCGTCAAGTTCGGTCCGTCAATTTGGCAGATCGCCACGGCGGCACCGACCCCGTCGAAGACCTCGAGGCTGACCGTCTCATGCGTCGCCTTCGCAAGCGCTTCAAGCTCCGACTGCGCAATGGTGCGAATGTCCAACGTGCGCTCGGCACTCTGCGCGAGTCGAATGATCCCAACGCCGAGTCGGAAGTGACCGCTCTCTCGATCCTGTTCCACAAGGCCGCGTCGTTCGAGCGTAGAGAGGAGGCGGCTCACCGTTGACTTATGTAGATCAAGTGCGTGGGAGAGGTCAGTAACGGATGCGGCGCCGTCAGCATCGCCAAGTGCAACGAGAAGGGCGGCGGCGCGGTCAACGGATCGAACGGCGGCATCATCGCCCCCAGGCGGAAGTGCGGCGCTCTCACGGAAGGCACGGTCAGAGGCGGTCCCTGGGTCAAACTCGGTTACGAGCTCTCCAGTGAGGATCTCTTCTGCCTTCACGTCCACCTCCAGGTCGGGGCTTCGTGGGACCCAGCGAGGCCCCAATCCACGGAGGGGGATCATCATCCCGCAAGGGGGGGTTCGTCAATCCAACCCCTCCCCCCTGCGGCGCGTACGATGGAGCGGCATAGAGCGCAGCAAGGGGGGCGGCATGGCACAGGGGCGGCGGGCGATCATTGTGGGGAGCGGCTTCGGCGGGCTCTCCACGGCGATCCGACTCCTCTCCGATGGCTGGCAGGTCACCATCCTTGAGGCACGCGGCGAGATCGGCGGACGTGCCTCGCGCATCCGCGAGGGTGGCTACACCTTTGACACCGGCCCCTCTCTGATCACGATGCCGTGGCTCTTTGAAGAGGTCTTCGCCGCCGCAGGCGAGAAGATGACCGACCACGTCACGCTCCGCCAACTACAGCCCGGATATCGAATCTTCTGGACAGGTGAGGATCGCCACTTCGACTTCGGGAGTGACCAGGCGGCGCTTCGCGCCGAGATGGAGAAGTTTTCACCCGCCGATGCGGCCCAACTCGACAACTTCTTGCGGGCATCTGGCGACATTCATCGAAACGGCATCCTGGTCTCGGGACGACAGAACTTCTTGAAGCTCGCCGATTTCATCAAGCTCCTTCCGACGATGGCGAAGCTAGATGCAATCCGCTTCCTTGAGGGATGGGTCGGCAAATTCTTCAAGGAGCCGCATGTGCAGCAGGCGTTCGGATTTCACTCACTCTTCATTGGTGGTGATCCGAGTCGTGTCCCCGCCATCTACTCAGCGCTCGCCTACCTGCAGATTGCAGATGGGATCTGGTACACCGAAGGTGGCGTGTACAGCATCATCGAGGCCTTCACAAACATCATCAAGAAGGGTGGCGGGAGCATCCTCCTCAACAGCAAGGTGGATCAGATCCTGCACCGGAACGGAAAGGCCACAGGAGTCCGCACGTCAGATGGGAGCGTGCACGATGCAGACCTGGTGATCTACAACGGCGACGTGACGGCACGCGACGCGCTTCTCCCCGACGTACCTGACACCTTTCCGTGGCGGCTGCGCCCGCTGCGCACCACGATGTCGGCGCACATGATGTATCTCGGCACGAACAGGAAGTTTGAGAAGCTGCTGCACCACACGCTGGTGGTCGGCGATGACTATCACGGCTTCATCAAGGACGTCACGCGGGATCGACGCATGCCGCGTAGCAACGCGGTCTACATCCATGCGCCGTCGCGCACGGAGCCGAGCATGGCTCCCGAGGGTGGTGACTCCATTGCCATCCTTCTCCCCGTCCCGAACCTTCGCTCAGGCGACGACTGGCGTGAGGCTGAACCACGCATGCGCGACCGTACGCTCGCGTGGCTTGAAGACTGGGGGCTCCCAGGTCTGCGCGAGAGCATCGTCGTGGAGCGGAGCTGGACACCCCTCACCTTCCGTGACGAGTTCTTGGCGCCAGACGGCAACGCCTTTGCGGTCGAGCCTTCGCTCCAGCAGTCCGCCTACTTCCGCCAGCCGAATCGCGACCGCGCACTCGCCGGCCTCTACTACGTGGGCGGAGGGACCCATCCTGGTGCAGGGATGCCCGGTGCGCTCCTCACATCACAGGTCACCCAGGATCTGATTCGAGAGGATTTCCGCGCGCCGTTCATCTCGCGCGCCACGGGGCCCACGGGGAACCTTGTCCGGCCGTAGCACGCTCCCCCCAGACGTCGTCGCACATCTCGGGGAGGCACGAAGCACCATCAATCGCGTTGCGCGCAGCTTCTCACTCGCCGCACGCCTTCTCCCTACCGATCGACGACACGATGTGGAGCTCCTCTACCTGGTCCTGCGCACGCTTGATGATCTAGTTGATATTGATATTCGCGCCGGCGGAAGTTCGCGCGAAGCGGCAGAGGCGCGCATCGCAGCGATTGAGCGCTGGACGCGCGGTGAGCCGCTCGCCGCAGGATCACGTGTGCGCGAGCTGATCATCCTGGACGACCTCGCGTCCCGAAACCGTGCCTTTCCACGCGATGCGGTGCTCGACTTTCTTGAAGGGATGCGCGCCGATCTGGTCGGACCGAACATCGCCACTGACGACGACGCTGCACGCTACTGCTATCAGGTAGCGGGGACGGTCGGCCGCATGATGGCGTCACTCCTTGGGATTGCACACGGGGGTGAAGCGGCGGCAGATCGCGCGGCGCGATCGCTCGGCTCCGCGATGCAGCGCACGAATATCTTGCGCGACATCGACGAAGATCTCGCCGCTGGACGGATCTACCTCTCCCACGAACGGCTACGCGCTCATGGAATTGATCCTACGGCGACCAGTGGTCCGCACGCGCTCAGCGAGGCCGATCGACGCGCGCTCTTGAAGGAGGAGATTGCACGAGCTGACGCTGAATACGAAGAGGGTCTTGCAGGGATCAACTACCTGCAGCACGGGCGCACCTCAATTCGGGCGGCAGCACTCCTCTACCGTGAGATCTTGCGCCAGATCGAGCGCGACGGCTACGGCGCCCGTCGACCGCACCGACCGGTGGTTGGTCGAACGCGTAAGGTGCTGATACTCGTGAAGGCGCTGTTCGGCCGCTGAGCGC
>JBEDBF010000074.1:0-5205 GCA_041177405.1 Chloroflexota bacterium
TCCTCTCGCCGCGCGGCGATCTCACGGGTGATGCCAAGGGCGACATCCTTGCCGTCTCGCCGGCAGGTGCGGTCCGCCTGATCTCAACGGACTCCAATGTTGACAGTGCGGGTCGCCTGAACGGAAAGGCGCCAGGGAGTGTGAGCGTCAAGAAGTCACAGACACTCCTGAGCCGTATCGTGGCGCGCGCCACCGCAGAGGGCCAGGCGGCGGTGATTGATCTTCGTGAGGAGAGCGACGGCAGCATCACGCTGATTGAGACTCCGTACGCGGGTGGCGTACTCAAAGATGCCGTCGCACGATTTGAAAACTACGCAGGCTTTGATAGCGGCGCCACGCTTGGTCTCCTTGCCACCGACACAGCAAACGATGGAATTGAAGAGGTCTTCATCACTGAGCTGGTCCCAGAGTCTGAAGGGGCTGCCCCGCACCTGCGCCTCTACCTCGCCCCGCTCAGCGGCAGCCCCACGCTAGTCGCTGAAATCCAGGCAGCCCCAGATGCACGCGTCCTCCTTGATGACTTCACGGGTGACGGCACCGTCGATGCGCTCGCCCTCTGGCGCCCAGCAGATGGACCCCTTGCCGCCTCGCTCGCGCAAGGATCCGGTACGCCGCCCGTAAGCGAGTGGAGTCTTGGTGAATTTAACGAACCTGGCGCGCTCGTCTGGCCGATCAGCACAGCATGGAGTGCAAACACAGGCGATGTGGCTGAACTCTACGTGCGCTATCGCGATCCGTCCGGCGTAATTCGACTGCAGTCATTCAATCTGGACGGTGCGCATGAGTTGCCGAACCCAGACAAGGTCTACGTCCCCGAGACTGAACCTGCGCGCAGCACCACGGTGCGCGCCGGCGAACGCACGCTGAAACTGGTGGCGCAACGGCTCGGTGTCAAGTTGAGCTCACTCCTTGCTCTCAATAGTGGCGCAACGTACACCATTGTCATTCAACCAAACGACACGTATACGAAGATCGCCAAGCGAACCAAGAAGAGCGAAGCGTGCCTCCGCTCGATGAACGGCAACAAGATCTTGGTGCGCAATAAGTCGCTGACAATTCCGCGTGACCTATGCGTCTATACCAAGGAGAGCGTGATGTTCCGTGGTGCACCCGTGCGCATCTTGGACGGCGAGTTTGACTGGCTCCGTGCAGGCGACACGTGGGCAACGGTGGCAACACGCGCGGCAACGATCGGCATCACCACGACCGCAGAGGCGCTCGCCGCGCTGAATCCAACGGTAACAATTGAAAGTGCCGCAACAGGGGAGCAGGTTGGCAGCAAAGTGAGCATTCGCGCGCCATGGGCGCCGCTCGCGCGTAGCCTCCCCGCAACACCAGACGTCGTGAGCACGCTCACCATGCGCTGGAACTCGCCGTTCGAAGCCTGGCGCTCATCCGGCAGCAGCGCCGCCACGCCAGAGCTCTATGTGCGCGACTGGAACGGCGATGGGATTGACGAGCTCTCCTTCGCCGCGGCGCCGGGCGCCAGCAGTGTCACGCTGCAGCTCCTGGCCCGAGGCGCTGACGGCCGATTCGGCCTGAGCAGCAGCCTCACGCGGAGCGGCGTGGTGAGTGGTTGGGTCCTCCGCTAGGAGAGAGCGGCAGAAACCAGCCCGAACTTGTGCAAGGTCACAAGGTTCTAGGTCGCAATCGGATCAAAATCAGCATCAGCAGCCGCTACACTCCCCGCCAACGGCACTCCCTGGCGTATGAAGCCCTGGAACCTGTGCCGCAGGCACAAGTTTCGGGCGCCTTGAGCTCGAGACAGGCCAATTGCAGGAGGGGGCAGCATGGCGGAGAGCGGGGGGAAGTCGACAACGGGGCGCAGTGACGCGGAGATTCGCGATGCGCTGAGCCTGGTGGCGAAGGCGGAGAAGGCGGGCATCAAGACGGTGCAGCTGCAGTTTGCGGACATCCACGGCACCGTCAAGAGCGTGCAGATCCCCATCCACCAGATGCCTGGCTCCATTAAGCACGGCTCGTGGTTCGACGGGTCGTCTGTTGAAGGATTTACCCGCATTGCGGAATCGGATCAGCTGCTTCGCGCCGACATGAGTACCTGGCGCGTCTTGCCGTGGGCGCCGGCGGAGAGTGGCGCGGGAACGGCGCGCGTCATCTGCGATGTGGTCCTCCCAACTGGCGAACCGTTTGCCGGTGACCCGCGCGGCGTCTTGCGTCGCCAAGTGGAGCGCGCGGCGAAGCTCGGCTACAAGGTGAACATGGGGCCAGAGTTGGAGTTCTTCCTCTTTGAGGTTGGTGCGGACGGCAAGCCAACCAACACACCGCACGATAGCGCTGGCTATTTTGATTTCACCGGCGACCAAGGGATCGAGATCCGACAAGACATGGTGGATGCGCTTGAGGGACTCGGCATCAAGATCGAGACGGCGCACCATGAGGTGGCACCGGGACAACACGAGATTGACTTTGAGTATTCAGACGCGTTGAGCACTGCAGACAGCGCCACCACATTCAAGTACGCGGTGAAGGAGATCGCCAAGCAACATGGCCTCTACGCAAGCTTCATGCCGAAGCCGATCTACGGCATCAACGGGTCCGGCATGCACGTGCACCAGAGCCTCGCCTCGCTTAAGACGGGGAAGAACGTCTTCTATGACGCAAAAGATAAGTACGGCTTGAGTGACACCGCCAAGTCATACATGGCCGGCGTGTTGAAGCATGCGCGCGCCATGATCGCGCTCCTTGCACCTACGGTGAACTCGTACAAGCGCTTGGTCCCTGGCTACGAAGCGCCGACGTATCTCGTCTGGGGTCGAAGGAATCGATCCGCGCTGATCCGCGTGCCGATGATCTCCGCGGGCCGCTCCGTTGAGGGGACGCGCATGGAGCTGCGCTGCCCGGATCCGTCTGCCAATCCGTATCTGGCGTTTGCGGTGATGATCGCCGCAGGTTTGGATGGCATCGAGAAGAAGGCGGTGCTGCCAGATCCGGTGGAAGAGTCGCTCTACGAGATGGATGCGGTGCGCGTGGCCCAGCAGGGGATTCGCGAGCTCCCGGGGAGCCTGGCGGAGGCGATCGCCGAGATGAAGGCCGACCCCGTGGTCACGGGCGCCCTGGGCGAGCACGTGCTCACCCACTTCCTTGACGCCAAGCAGGCCGAGTGGGACGCGTATCGCACGCACGTCTCCGATTGGGAGTTGAAGCGCTACCTGGAGCAGTACTAGTGGCGGGGGAGCGCGCCCCGAAGCTCAACTTCAAACTGGAGCTCAAGTGCGACTGCAAGCCACCGATCTGCGCGCATGCGGGGCCAGGTATCGCCAAGCTGCTCGAAGCCGCCTACGCCAAAGGCCGATCTGACGGCATGCATGACGCGGTGCACGGGATCGCCAAGGCGGCCGCCAAGGTTGGTGTCAAGGTGGCGGTGCAACACACCCCCGCCGGCGTGCGCCAAAAGGGGAGTAAGCGCACGCAGTAAGGGTCCAGTCGGCGTGACTCACGCTTCGGTTTAATCGTCAGACCTGTATCCTGCTCAGGATGCCGAACCTCTCCGATCAAGAACTGGTGGCCGCTTGTCTGGCCGGGCGGGAGAGTGCCTATGCCCTGTTGGTGGAACGCTATACCCCGCGCTTGCACCGCATCGCAGCACGCATTTGCAGGCACCCGCAAGATGCCGAGGATGCGGTGCAGGAAGCCTTCCTGCAGGCGGTGCGAGATCTGCGCAAGTGGAAGCCAACCGCTCCGCTCGAGGCATGGCTCGTCACAATCACCGTGCGCACCGCCCAGAAGGTGGATCAGCGCTCGAACCGTGTGGCGAGCCGCTCCGACTCCCTCGACGCCCCTCTCCCGGACGGGAACCAGCGTGAGCTGAAAGATCAGGGAAGCGGTTCGGACCCAGCAGCCGCCGCGGGGCGGGCGGACCTCTCCTCCCGGTTGGCAGCTGCCATAGCGGACTTACCCGAAAAGTACCGGACGGCGGTAACAATGCGCTTCCAGGAGGGCTTGAGTCCTAAGGAAATTGCCGAGCACCTTGGACTGCCCGAGCGCACGGTACGCACCCACCTGCTTCGTGGCCTGCGGGCGCTCAAGGAGAGCGTGGGGGACCTTGAATAGGGCTAGGTGGGCCATTATCTGTAACAAAAAGCCTGTTTGAATCATTTTGGCCCCCGAGGCGCCTTAGATAAGCATGACCGTCTGCAGCGGTTCTTTGGAGCACGTCGAGCTCGCCCTTCTTGAAGGGTCAGAGCTCTCTTCTGCTGTTCAGGCACACCTGACCAGCTGCTCCTCGTGCGCGGCCCAGGCCGAGACCCTCAAGGGGATCGTCGCCGCGCTCCAGGCCAGCCCAGCCCCAGTGGCACCGGCCGGCCTTGCGGCACGCCTCGTGCCGCTCGTCCTGGCCGAGGCCCAGAAGGGTCGCCGACAGGGCGTATTCGTTCGGGTCCTGCGCCCGGTTGCGGCCTTCACTACCGCCTTCGGCATGGTGATTGCCTCGATCGCCGCAGCGGGGGGTGCGCTCGTGGTTTCCGCCGCCCTCACAGCTGGCAACCGCAACCCAGCCCCTGAGACCCAGGCTCCCGCTAAGAGCGAGGCGCCTGTAACAACCGAGGCTCCTGCCACGCAGGCGCCAGCTACGGAGGCTCCGGCCACGGAGGTGCCTGCAGCACCAGCCACGCCTGAGACCCCCGCTCCTACACCGACCCCGGATCTGCCACGGCGGACTCCGGAGCCGGTCAGCCCTGATCCGTCGGAGGGTGAATCGACGGCGCCTACGGAGAGCACGAGCCCGTAGGCCGTATTAACACCTACCTGACGGCTGTCGTGCCGTTGTCAGGTGGGTCGTGCGAATTGGCACGGTAAGTGAACCAGGGGCAATTCCCCCGGGTTCTGTAGTTAGGAGGACACACAAGTGTCTATCAAGAAAAAGTTCGCAACTGCGGTTGCGACGGCGGGCTTGCTCGCAGGGCTCTTCGGCTCTGCGTTTGTCCCCGTTGCATACGCGGCGACGACTGGTGCGGTGGCGTTCACCGCAGGCAGTTCTGCGGAGGATTACAACGATACGACCGAACTCATCGCGTATTACAGCGCGTCGGTCTACCCTCAGGCATTCTTTACCTATACACCAACGGCAGCAGATGACGCCCTATCCAATGGCGTTTACGAGCTGACGATCAGCGGTGCGACGTTGCGCAGCTGCGTTGTTGCGGTGACGGGTGCCGGTTCAGCTGTGGCATCGACGTATGTCAATGC
>JBEDBF010000075.1:0-4446 GCA_041177405.1 Chloroflexota bacterium
GTGAGTGCAATCGGAAAACATGAAGCCTGGGTGATCCTTGATGCGGCGCCCGGCGCATATCTGCTCCTCGGTCGAGATCCATCAGTGAGTGCTGAACAGATCAGCGCAGCCCTCACACACGGTGGGGAGATTGAGTCGCTTCTGGCGCGCATCTCAGTGCAGCCAGGCGATGTGCTCGACGTTCCGCCAGGAACGTTGCACGCGCTGATGCCAGGCCTGCTCGTCTGGGAGGTGCAGCAGCCATCAGATCTCACCTACCGCGCGAGTGATTGGGGGCGTCAGCATCCAGATCGACCGTTGCACCTTGTGGAAGCACGCCGCGCAACCGATCCGGCCGCCACCGCAACGCCTCGGAAGCGCATTGATTGGGCAAAGGCGGGTGTGCAGCACATGGTGGCAAATCGTTCATTCCAGGTGCGCGCGGTGATCGGCCCGTGGGCTGGAGAACTTGATATGTCGAGCGGCGCAACGCTAACGCTCATTGCGAATAGCGAACACGATGTGAAGGCGTTGGTTGGCGGAGTTGAGCTACACGCCCTGCAAAGTGCGTCGTGTCAGGAGGGTCCAACGTCCCTCACCATCCCTGCCGGCGCCGCCGCCCTTGTCGCCGAGCCCGGTCGGGAGTCGTGACCGCGTAAGGGAGCGGCCACGCACCCGAACCTCTCCGTACGCAGAAGACCCGCCGTGAACGCAGAAGACCCGCCGTGAACGCAGAAGACCCGCCGTGAACGCAGAAGACCCGCCGTGAGATAAACAGCAGCGGGATGTTTGATTGCGTTTCCTAAACAATTAGCTGTTCACGAGGAAAAACGCGGGATTTCCCCCTGATTTCCTCAGGAAAAAGTTGCGCGGCCGCGCCGCCTCCCTCATGATGGGGTTCCTCGACTGTATCGGACGCAGCCGCACCATCGTCATGGCGAAAGCCGCAGCGTGGTGATTGCATAGTCCGAATCAGCCCCGAGCCCGCGTCGGATCCGGCGCGGAATAGTAGAAGGAGGACCTCATGAAGGTCTTTAACAAGAAGGGCTTCGCAGCCCTTGCAGCAGTTGCGCTTCTTGCAGCTGCATGCGGTGGAAGCACGACGGAAGGCAAGACGCTGACGATCGGCATCAGCCTTCCGCTTTCGGGCTCCTCGCTCGCGTCCGCCGGCCCTGCCCGTGACGGCGCGCTCCTCGCAATCAAGGAGACAACGGTCGAGGGCTACACGCTCGCGACGAAGATCCTTGACCACGCCGTTGACGGCGTCCACAACCCGGCTCAGGCCGCGACGGACATGACGACCCTTGTTGGCGACGAGACCGTCGTTGCGGTGGTCGGCCCGTTCAACAGCTCTTCGGCAAAGGCACAGATTCCAGTTTCGTCAGAGGCTGGTCTCGCACAGTGCTCGCCGTCGAACACCAACCCAGACCTCACCAAGGGTGAGGCAGGCGCCGCCCTTCGCGGTGGTCGACCAGTCAACTACGTCCGCGTAGCTGCAACTGACGACTTCCAGGGCCCAGCCGTTGCTGTGTACGCAAAGTCACGCGGCAAGTCAAAGGTGTTCATCGTTGACTCAACCGACACCTACGGCAAGGGTATTGCCGACGCATTTGAGGCCGAGTTCATCGCCGGCGGCGGCACCGTCCTCGGTCGCGAAGGCGCACCGGCCGGTACGACCGACTTCACCGCAATCGTGACCGCAGCTCTGGCCCTTGGCCCAGACGCGTTCTTCTACGGTGGTGTGACAGCGGACGGCGCTGGACTCTTCCGCAAGGCCATTGAACAGGCCGGCGGCGGGGATATTGAGTTCTATGGCGGCGACGGAATCCAGGACGGTTCAGGCGAAGGTTCGTACATTGCAATCGCGGGCGCTGCCTCTGCAAAGAGCTTCAGCTCCGTTGCTGCAATCGAGAACATCCCTGACAAGGCTGGTTTCGCAGCCAAGTACGAGGCTGAGTACGGCGAGGCCCCAGGTGCATACTCTGCAGCTGGTTACGCATGCGCCCAGGTCATCCTCGACGCCATCAAGCGAGCCGTTGCGGCTGGCGAGGTGACGCGAGAGACCGTTCGAGCCGCAGTGGTTGATACGGCAGTGACGTACTCCACGGTGCTCGGCGACCTCTCATTCGACGAGGTTGGCGACACGTCACAGAAGGTCATCTCCCTCTATGAGGTTGTTGATGGCAACTGGACGTTCGTTGAGCAGGTTGATTACGCGGCCAAGTAACTTGTAGCGGGTACTCCCCGCACGCAAGTCGCGAAGTTCGCGATGGAGGGCCCCCTTCGCCCGTAAGGGCGGCGGGGGCCCTCCCACACTCACGAGGGAGCGAGGTGAACCGCACCTTGCTTCTTGCCCAAGTGGCAGACGACAGGCAGAATCAGCAGACACCTACCGCAACCGTGAAGGAGGGCTTATGGCAGCAGCAACGGGCGCCGTGCGGACCGAGCGCGTGCGCAGCCAGCTCTTCCTCCCCGTCGTCATTACGGGCTTCCTCGCGCTCATGCTTGGACTGCTTGGATTCGATCAGTTCTTGAACGCGATGACTCTCGGTGCCATCTACGCGCTCATCGCCCTCGGGTACACGATGGTCTACGGGATCATCGAGCTCATCAACTTCGCCCACGGCGACGTCTTCATGGTCGCAACATTCGTCTCAATATTCGTCAGCACCGTGCTCTTGGGCCAGACAGGAGCGGTGCTTGATATCCCGACGCTGATCATCAGCCTGGCCATCCTGTTCGCAGTCACGATCGTTGTGATGGCGCTTGTCGGAGCGCTCATCGAGCGACTTGCGTATCGACCGCTCAGAAACGCACCGAAGCTCGCCCCGCTGATCACCGCGATTGGCGTGAGCTTCATCTTGCAGAACATCATTCAGTTCTTTGTCGGGCCGTACATCACCAACGTGCCGCAGCTCTTCTCCACGCAGTGGGCGTTCACCTTCGGTGAGAGCCGTGTGCCTGTGCTCAATCTTTTCGTCATCGGTGCCGCCCTCTTCCTCATGGTGGTCTTGCAGCTGTTCATTTCGCGGACGAAGACCGGTCGAGCGATGCGCACGACGGCGATGGATCGCGACGCCTCGTCCCTGATGGGGGTGGACATCAACCGCACCATCATGATCACCTTCCTGATTGGCTCGGGACTTGCGGGTGCCGCTGGCGTCATCCACGGCCTCTACTACGGCAACACCACATTCACGCTCGGCTTCCAGTCGGGCCTGAAGGCGTTCACCGCAGCGGTACTGGGCGGGATTGGAAACACGGCCGGCGCGGCGCTCGGCGGATTCTTGATCGCCTTCGTTGAGGTGGGCGCCGCTGCATTCGGCTTTGGGCGCTGGGGTGGTGCGATCGTCTTCTCGCTGCTCGTCATCTTCTTGATCTTCCGACCGACTGGGCTGTTGGGCTCGAGCACTGGAGACCGCGCATGAGCGCACTCCTCGCACGGTTTGCTCCGCTTCGCGCGCGCTCCAATGCCTACTTCGCGCAACATCGCTCGCTCGGCGTGCTCGTAGGCGTGATCGTCATTGGTGTTGCACTGCCGTTGATGAGCCGCATCCCGCCATTCGGCGACTTGCAGTCAATGAATGCATGGGTGAACGCGTTTACGATCGCTGGCATCTACGCCCTTCTCGCGGTCGGTCTCAATGTGGTGATCGGCTTCGCCGGCCTTCTGGATCTCGGGTATGCCGCCTTCTTCGCCCTTGGCGGATACACCTATGCCATCGTCGCCTCGCCGTTCTTTGATATCCATCTCCCGTTCTGGCCAATGCTCATCGTCGGCGCGCTCATCGGCGCCATGTTCGGCATCTTCCTTGGCGCACCCACACTGCGCCTTCGAGGCGACTACCTTGCGATCGTGACGCTCGGTTTCGGTGAGATCGTGCCGATCGTGCTGCTGAACTCGGATCCATTCACCGGCGGAACCAATGGCCTCGGCGGCGTAGACAAGCCCGTGATCCCAGGGATCCTTGAGTTCACGCTCATCAACCCCTGGCCCTTCTATGTGTTGATGATGGTGATGATTGCGCTCGTGATGACCGTTGTCTTCCGACTACAGGACAGCCGCATCGGTCGAGCGTGGGATGCGGTGCGCGAGGACGAGCTCGCCGCTGAGTCGTCTGGCGTCAACACGGTGATCTCCAAGCTGCAGGCCTTCGCCGTTGGTGCGGCCATCGCGGGCTTCGTTGGCGTATTCAACGCCGCCAAGTTGACGATCGTTGCGCCAGATCAGTTTAAGTTTGTGGTCTCGATCTCCGCCGTGGCAGCCGTTGTGCTCGGTGGGATGGGGAATCCAGTCGGTGTGGCTGTCGGCGCATTCGTGATCTATCTCGTGCAGAGCATCTTCCTGAAGCAGCTCAACACGCTGGTCGACAACTTCAACATTCCAGTCCTGCAGGAGATCGACTTCCTCGAGTTTCAGTACGTGCTCTACGGCATTGTGCTGGTCTTGATGATGCTCAAGCGCCC
>JBEDBF010000076.1:0-5153 GCA_041177405.1 Chloroflexota bacterium
GTCTGTGACTTAGTGACGCTCACACTCCCTGGCGCCTTTCCGTTCAGGCGACCCGCGCTATCCACGTTGCTGTCTGTTGAGATCAGGCGCACCGCCCCCGCGGGTGAGACGGCGAGGATGTCGCCCTTGGCATCACCCGTGAGATCGCCACGCGGCGAGAGGACGCGAATGGGGAAGACCGCCTTGATATTGAACCGATCATCTTCCACGCTGCTCGTTCCGACTCCCGCAACCTGATCCGAATCAAACGAGAAGAACGAAGCGCGAAGCAGTGCCTCCACAGAGAGGTTGCGTGTACGTGCGCAGTCATCCGCATTTACGGGGAAGAAGGACCAGCCGCGCCAGTGGCTCGGCTGCGTTGGGTGGCGCATCTGCACGTTGGAATCACCTGCATCTGGCGGGAGCATGCACTCCCGATTCACGGTGAAGCTTCCGTAGAAGCCAGGGCGCCAGAAGCGCCACTCACCAGACACCGGGTAGTAGCGCTGCATTGTCATCCCCCAGGTGGCATCCACTGCTGCGTTGTAGCGCGCATTGCTCTTGCCGCTCACGCTCGCCCCTGGCTCATAGATACCGCCACGGGAGTAGAACTGATTCATGTCTGGGTGATCCACCACATCAAAGCAACTGCGCTTTGATTTCCCTGTCACAGGAGCTGCGTCGCCGTTTTCATCAAGAATTTCGAGTGGAGCGGTATAAGTTGAGCTTTCGCTATCCCACTCCAGACCACCGATCCCATCGTCCTCAAGATCTGCCCCGAGGCGAATGCGCATTCGAAGCGCAGCGTCTGCATGCTCTGAGGCCCGACGCTGGCGCGTCCAACTCTGATTACCGGCCGACCCGTTGAGCTGATTGTCATCGGCATAGTCGGCGCGAACCCACTCGGCTTGCGTACTTGTGAAGCTCGAAACACTCCACCAATTGCGAGCAGTCATGGTCCACGACCAGGCGTTCTGCTTGATCGCCACGGCTCCTGCACCGAGCAGCGCATCTGAATACGGTTGGCTGAGGTACTCCGACCAAAACTCCGCCACATGAGTTCGATAGACATACGTCTTAAATGGCACCACCTCCACTAGGCCGGTCCGGGTGCGTAGGACACGGATTGTCTTTGGTGGAGTGATGAGCGAGTCCCAACCCGTACACGAAACGGGGCTCCCATCCGCACGTACTGCAGCGGGCGCCGCCCACGGGGCGAGTAGCGCGGCACTGATCAACAGCGCACTGAGCAGACGAAGTCTCGGCTGCACTCTGCGTACCTCGGCGTTCATCTCTCTATCGTAGCGGTCGCGCGAAGATGTGGCTGTTGCGACGGTGCACTCTCGCGGTCAGCTACGCGTTAGATTGCAGCCTCCGGGCCGCCCTCTGCATCAAGAATCCTTAACGCAAGTGAAAGAGCGAGCCGCAGATCTGCTTCACGAAGGTCCCATCCGGTGATCTCTTCGATACGCTTCACGCGATACGCTGTGGTGTTGCGATGCACGCCGAGTGAGCTACTTGCCTCCGCAGCACCAGGGGTGTCGAGGATTGCCCGAAGTGTGGCGATGCGCTGCTTTCGTGCAGCGGGCGTTCCGCTCAGGAGTGGCTCGAGCAGTGCCAGCGCCTGCCGACGGCCATCCGGAATGGCGGTGACAGCGCCAAGAAGTCGATGCGCTGGTAGAAGATCGGCGCGCACCACCTGCGCACCACCGCCACCACTGCGGCCACCAACACGACGCTCCAACACCTCAAGCGCGGCGCGCGCCTCTGCCTCCGCCGCAGGTCGTGCAGCTGGATCTGCGAATGGCTTGGAGACGGCGACAGGCCTGTTGAGTCGCTTGGAAACCTTCTTGGCAATCTCTTGTGCGCCAGGATCTGATGCGTCGGCCACGGCGATGATGCGAACCTCTAAGGACTCGTTGCTGCCGCGCAACATGAAGCGGCGTGGGCCGGCGAGGAGTCGCAGTTCGCGGCGAAGCGCTGGGACGTCGGCCTCATGTGGTCGCGGTTGGCGCGCCGCAATGGCGACCCAGGGTGGCCCCTCAACGGGGAGGGTGCGCGTCTCGCCGCGCCCAGCATTTGCGGGGAGCTCCGCCGCCACACGAACGATCTCAAGCGCCAGGAGTGGCGCCACGCGTTCACAGGCGATGCGATCTCGTTCTGCAACCGGCTCATCGCCGAGCAGCACAATGGAGCCGGGTCGATCATCACCGTCGTCACTCAGCGGCGACTCTTCATCTTCTGCGCGTTCGCCGTCGCCGTGTCGCTCCTTGTCTGGCGCACCAGGAACGGCCGGGAGTGGAATGCGTTGACCATCGGCGCGATGCTTCCCCAAATAGCGCGAGACCGCCTTCGCCGCCGCCGCACTCCCTGGGAGCCCGGCTGGCGCAACCACCGCGAGCGACGTGCCACCACGCGCCTCCAGCGCCACCGCTCGGCCTATGAACGCAGCGAGCGCGCCAACGAGTGCATCCAACCCCTGACCGTCAAGTGCGAGCGCGGCGATCTGCCGTTCGAGTGCGACTGCCTGACGCTCCAGCTCGGCGCGTCGGTTCACCACCGCGCCAATCAGACTGCGCTCAAGTTGCGCAGGCTCAACATCGCGGACCAGCAGTGTTGGCAGTCTTGTCACCGCTGCCGCCGCAACGAGGTGCTTCAACGCCGCCGCTTCATCGCTGCTCGGCTCGCCGTTTGCGAGTGCCAAGATCCCAGTTGCATTGTTGTTTGCGAGGTACTCCACCATCTCCCGACGCGCCGCCTCATCTGGTGCCACCGCGCGCAGTGTCACGAGTGGAATCAGCGCAAGGTCACCCGCATCCATGCCGTCAAACGCTGGCAAGCGCGTGCGCAGCAGTCGCACCCAACTGACGGTGCGCGCCATCGCTTCCGCGCGCGCATCAACGAGCGGTTCAGCGGTTGGGAGCAGCGTTTGGACGAGTTCGCGGAGTGAGGCCATCAGGCGGATACTTTACGAGTTGCGTCAGACGACGCGCCAAGTGTTTCCGCAATTCGCGCGAGCAGCGGTGCCGCCTGCTCCGCACGTGCGCCACGCTCCAGCAGCAGGGCCGCATCCGCCTCCGTTCGGCCCGGTTGAATGCGAATCCAGAGTCGCGCCCTCGGTCGACGCAGCGTGAGGGTGAGCCCCACCATGATCAGCGCCGCGGCAAGCCAGACAATTGCCGCGGCAGGATCGCGACGCGCGATGATGCCCGTGTACGAACTCACCCCCTGCAACTGCACGGTGAAGTTGACGTTTGGTGCGCTCGCCACCTCGCCCGGCGCTAACACCGAGGCAAAGAGGGTGCGAACATCTGCGCTATCCGGCGCGACCGGTTCACTCGCCACCACCAGGACTGCGGGTTCGCCAGCTGGATCTCGCTGCAGCAGCAGTTCGAGTCCTGCGCTGCTCCCCGGAATTGGGAGCGTGGCGTACGGCGCCCCTTCGACCGTTGCGGTGAGCGGCGACTCGCCGGACCAGAGGAGGTCTCCTGCAACGGAGCGCACCTCCAACTTGACCGAGGGGCCGAAGAAGTTCTGATGGAAGCTCCAACCGTCGTACGTCAGCGGATCATTGACGCGAATCACCTTCTCCGCCACCTGCACACCATCTTGATAGAGCGCAAGTTCCGTGGTGAAGTCCGCAAACGCGCCACTCTCGGTCCGCGGCGCGCTGAACGCGCGGTTCTCCACCACCAGACCGCCTGCGCTGCCAATCTTTCCAACCGGGAGCGCCTCACCGTTGGTGAGCAGGATTCCCTGGGTATACCCGAGCGCGCCAGAGAGTGCCGCACCCGCAATAAGCAACACCAGACCGGTGTGCATCACGAGCGTGAATCGATACGAGCGACGGAATCGATCGCCATGCACGATCGTTCCGCCAGGGCTCTCCGGGTCGGCAGTCGCGCTCGCCTCCCATCCACGTGCGCGCATCTCTCCTGCAATGCGCTGCGCCGCGGCGCTGCTCTCTTCTGATGCGAGCGGTGCAGCGAGCTGAATGCTGCCGCGTCCTGGGAGCGATGCGTCGAAGAAGCTCCCTGGCTGCTCCACGCGGCTCCGCGCCGTGACGGCGCGAATCTTCGGCAGTCGGTCCAGGGTGCAGACGGTGATGGAAACGGTGAGCAAGATCAGCAGCGCCGTGAACCATGGCGCGGTGAAGATGCGGAAGAAGCCGAGCCGCTCAAAGAGGCCAACGAGCGGTCCGAGGGTTGGTTCGTAGAGTGCGCGCAGTGCGCCCATCTCCACCGCGTAGTCGGAGGCGCTCAACAGCGCATAGTCGGGGAGCTGCCGCAGGGCCACTCCAACACTTGCCGCAATCGCGATCGCCGCGATCTGCACCATGGCGAACTGGACGTTCGCCAGGAGGGCGCGGAGCACAAGGAGCGGTCCTCTGATCACCACCTGATGGTAGCCTTCGCTCCGTTCAGCCATGTGGCAGGCTCAGCGAAGGAGGACAAATGGCAAAGGCTCAGGAACGCGCCGGGCTCGACGATCTTGATCGCCGACTGATGGAGGTGCTCCAGGTCGATGGTCGCCGTCCGTTCACTGAGATCGCCACCGCATTCGCCGTCCCTGAGTCAACGATCCGTGCTCGCTACAAGGCGCTCGTCGATCGTGGCGCACTCAAAGTGATCGCCGTTGCCGATCCACTCAAGGTTGGCTACCCACTGATGGCGATGATCGGCGTTCGCTGCACTCCCGCCGCACTCCTCTCCACCGCCGCCGCACTCGAAGCCCTCCCTGAGGTGAGCTACTGCGTGGTGGTTGCCGGTGCGTACGACCTCCTCATTGAAGTGGTCTGTGAAGATAACGACGCGCTACTCTCCTTCCTCACTGAACGCTTGCGTTCAATCGAGGGAGTGCTTGAGACGGAGACGTTCACTGAACGCTTGCGTTCAATCGAGGGAGTGCTTGAGACGGAGACGTTTGTCTACCTGCGCATCCTCAAGCAGAACTACGAGTGGGGCACCGCAACGCCGTAAGGCATTCGCACTTACGAAGCGCGCGACTTCCTCCAGCCAACGAGCGCCGCTCCCGCAGACCAGACTAGGAGCACCGCAAGGATGATCACCGGTAACCCGTTAATCCATCCGTCGTCGCCGTTTCCTTCACCGCCATCAACGGGTCCAGGCGCTGGCGCAAAGAGGGGCATCGGCCCCGCAACACTGCCATCTGGC
>JBEDBF010000077.1:0-4395 GCA_041177405.1 Chloroflexota bacterium
GCCTGCTCACCGATCTTTGACTCGACGTGGAACATGCTCACCGTGGCCAAGAGCGCGTGCAGCGTGTTGGGGGACGCGAAGACCACCCGCTTACCGTTTGCGTACTGCTCCATGTCGGCGAAGTTTGTGAAGAGTTCAGCGTAGATTGCCTCTGAAGGAATGAACATCACGGCGAGGCGGCTCGTCTCACCGGGGATCACATACTTAGAGCCGATCGCGTCAATGTGCGCCTTGAGCGCCGTACGGAACTGCGCTGCGGCAGATGGGTCGCCAGCGACGAGGCGCTGATACGCCTCCAGAGGGAACTTCGAGTCCACGCAGACGCGATTGGAGGCGGCACCACGGCCCACAACGCAGTCAGCGATCTTCCCGTTGGAGAGCGTCTCTTGGAAGCGATAGAGATCGGCCGGCAGCGCGTCGCGCACGATCTCCTCCAAGCGCGCTTCACCGTACTGGCCGCGCGCCTGCTTGTTCTGAAAGACGGAGAGAAGTTCATCCATTGGCTCGCGAAGACGGTCGATCCCCTGTTGCGCGGCGTCAATCCTTGCGAGCCGCTCTACGACCGACTGCAACTGATCTTCAACGCGCTGTGCCTGCAACGTACTTGTCGGATCTGGTCCAGCACTTCGACCGGATCGTGCTGCGGCGAAGAGCGCCGCTACGGCGGCCACGGCGGCAAGGAGAAGCGCGACGAAGACGATTAGGTCGTTCATGCGACTAGTCTCACCGATCACCGTGCCGACTGCGTGGCACGGCGCGTCCGCGCGCTAGAACCAGCCGAAGAGGCCCGACTTCTTCTTGAGGATCGGAAGTCCAGTGCGCGCGGACTCTTTTACCTTGTAGCCCTCTGGTAGCTCGGAGACCGTACCTTTCCCAGGCTTCTTTGCAAAGAAATAGAGTGTCACCGTCTTGCCGCTTCCCACCTTGCGCGAGCGGGAGTGCAAGTAGTAGGTCGTGCCTCGAGAATTCTCAAACGAGAATGCCGCCATGTTCCCTCCCCCTTCGTGACACAACGGTCACGTTGCGGGAATCGTACGCCTCAAAAGGCGTGATGACAATGTTTTTGTGCGTTATCCGGCACCGGGGACTGGCAGGGCGCTGGAGAGGAACTCTGGCATTCGTGTGAGATCCACGTTGCCGCCACTCACGATGACGACCACTCGGTCGCCTTGCGACACCGGGATGCGACCGAAGAGTAGCGCGGCGAGCGCGGCGGCGCCGGCCGGCTCCACCACCTGCTTGCAGCGTTCGGCGAGGAATCGGAGTCCGCCGAGGATCTCTTCATCGGGAAGGGTGATGCAGGCGTCAATCAGTGTTGACGCGAGCGGAAGCGTCCATGAGCCAGCGTACGGCGCGCCGAGCCCATCGGCGATCGACTGCGGCTGAACGGGGACAACGCTCCCCGACTCCACTGCGAGTTTCACTGCGGCGGAGCCTTCTGGCTCCACGCCATAGATGCGAAGGGAAGGCTTGAGCGCGCGAAGCGCAACCGCGGCGCCGCAGAGCATGCCTCCACCGCCAAGGCCGCCGATCACGACGTCCGCCTCCGGGAGTTGCTCGAGGATCTCCACCCCGAGCGTGCCGTGTCCCGAGATCACATACGGGTCATCAAACGGGTGCGCATCAAAAAGTCCCAGCTCTTCAATCAGCTTGTCTTTCATCAGGCCCGCCTCACCCATCAGCCCGTCCACGAGATGAACGGTCGCACCATACGATTTGCATGCGGCGATCTTGGCGGGCACAGCACTGCGTGGCATCACCACATGGACCGGGATGTTGAAGACACGTCCAGCCCATGCGTACGCTGCGGCAGCATTGCCAGCACTGAAGGTGATCAGGCCGCGACGTTGAACTTCGGCCTCACCGAAGTGTTCAATAATCTGCGTGACGCGGTTCAACATGCCGCGCACCTTGTATGAGCCGGTGCGTTGCAGATGCTCTGACTTCAAACGGATGCGACCGTCTCCGAGAAGCGGCCCCCCACTTCGGCGCAGCGCCTCTGCCGCACCGATGGAACTCAACAGTGGCGTGACATGGAGGCGACCCGCAGTTCGCGCCGCCGCCCTCTTCACCGCAGCAAGATCCATGGTGAAGCGCTCTCCCGTAAGCGCGTCATGGGTGGGAATCGCGGGGGTAGCGGGTCGACTCTCAGGCATGCGTGAACGGTAGCCCACGACTCAATCGCGTGCGACGCGGTACCGTGCCGCAATGAGCCTTCCTGAGATTCGACGCGTCACGGTGGATGAGATCTTGCCGCTCCGGAGCGAGGTGCTGCGCGGCGGTGGGCCACTCGAGCGCGCGCTCCTTCCAGGCGACACCGAGGGGCTCGGCGTGCATTGGGGCACGTGGCTGGCAGGTCGCCTTGTCGCCTGCGTCTCCCTGTATGACGTGACGTCAGATGACGGGGTGCCGAGCACGCAACTCCGTGGCATGGCGACGGCACCCGAGCTGCGCAGCCAGGGGTTCGGCGGCGCGCTGCTGAACGTCGCACTGAAAGATTGGGAGGGGCGTCCCGACGCCATCCGCCCACTCTGGTGCAACGCGCGGATTCGTGCGGTCCCTTTCTATGAGCGACACGGCTTTGTCGGCGAGGGCGAGCCGTTCGTGTTTCCAGGAGTCGGCGAACATCTACGCATGACGTACCAGGGAGGTGCTTCGTGATCGGTGCGCTGTACGGCATCCTCGCCGCATTCTCCTGGGGTGGTGGTGACTTTGTTGGTGGCATCGCGAGCCGAAGACTCCCAACCTTCTTTGTCGTTGCCGCGAGTCAGAGTGTGGCACTCGCGATCTTGATCCCGATCGCCCTGCTGAGCGGCCAGTCGATTCCAGATTTCGGCACCCTCCAGTTGACAGCCGTTGCCGGAATCACTGGCGGAGCAGGGGTGCTCTGCCTCTATCACGGGTTTGCACATGGAAAGATCTCCGTCGTTGCAAGCATTGCAGGAACGCTTGCCGCACTGATCCCCGTTGCGGTTGCGCTCGCGAGTGGAGAGACGGCAACCCCGTTGCGAATCGCTGGATTTGCGCTTGCCATTATTGCGATCTACATCGTCTCCACCAGCGCAGACGCGAGCACAGCAAACGCAGGTGAGCTGGGTGCACATCAAGATGCATCAAGTGGTGCAGCATCGCTCGGTGGCGCACTCTATGGCGTGACTGCCGGACTGTGCTTTGCGGGCTTCAGTCTCATCTTTGCTCGGGTTGAATCGGAGAGCACGCTCTGGCTCCTGACCGGTCTGCGCGTAGCAAGTGTGAGCGCGCTCATCAGCCTCTTCTTGATTGCGCGCGTGATCGGTCGAAGACCACCGGGTGCGGAGAAGATTCGACCGGGTGCGATTCCCTCTGGGTTCCGTGGTCGTGTGGCGCTGATCCTGACGCTTGCGGCGGCAGGGAGCGGCGATACACTCGGAAATCTCTTCTTCCTGCTCTCATCTCAGGAGAGCGGCGTCGCGGTGGCGGCCGTCTTCACCTCCATTGCGCCCGTCACCACGGTTCTCTTTGCGGCGGTCATCCTGCGTGAGCGCATTGGGCTACTGCAGGGGGTTGGCATTCTCCTGGCTGGTGCGGCCACGCTCGCGATCGCGGCGGGCGGTGTGATCTAACTCGCCGCGTACCTCTGGGACGGGTCGGCGCGCTCTGTAACAAGCGGGTAGAATTCCCCTCCCATGACAACTGCCCCCCACGCCATTCGCTTCGACTCCGTTGCCGGATCACTGCATGTTGATGGTCGGAGCATCCCCCTTACTGGCATTGAGAAGCGCATCGTGGGGCTCTTCTTTGAGCGCCTTGGTGAGTCGATCACGCATCGAGAGATTCGGACCACGGTGTGGGGGGAGAGCTGGAGTGGCGGCGACGAGGCGCTTCGTGTCGCCATCAATCGGCTCCGAAAGAAGTTCGAGGGGAATCAGCGCAAGCCGGAGATCCTCGTCAGCGTCCGCGGCGTTGGCTATCGAATGGTGGGATACGTCTCGCGCTAACGGTGCGCATCCGCTATAGCGCGAGCAGCAGCGGCTTCAGGAACTGACTCTCGACAACAAGCGCAATGTATGCGATCGGAAGACTCGCAAAGAGCCCAAGAAGCGCCGACCAGCCTGAGCGAACGGTTGACATTCCGCGTCCAGACGGCTGGGGAACGATCAAATATGTCAGCAGGCTGCCGAATGTTGATGTGCAGAGCACCATGAGTGCAGCCGCCTCCGTTCGAAGATCGCCGCCGCCAACGATGAGCGACGGGGAGAGGCCACTCATCAGCGCGCGCTCCACATGAAGGTCATAGGCGAGATAGATCAGCATGAAGATGAGTCCGCTTCCGCCGCTCGCGAGCACCGCGCGAAAGACGGGACGTGGCGCATGTTGCAGCTGATACAGGCGCTTTCCGAAAAACCCGCGAGGCTT
>JBEDBF010000078.1:0-4778 GCA_041177405.1 Chloroflexota bacterium
CCTCCTCATTGAAGTGGTCTGTGAAGATAACGACGCGCTACTCTCCTTCCTCACTGAACGCTTGCGTTCAATCGAGGGAGTGCTTGAGACGGAGACGTTCGTCTACCTGCGCATCCTCAAGCAGAACTACGAGTGGGGCACCGCAACGCCGTAACGAATTCGCCCTACGCGGCGCGCGACTTCCTCCAGCCAACGAGCGCCGCTCCCGCAGACCAGACCAGGAGCACCGCAAGGATGATCACCGGTAATCCGTTAATCCATCCGTCGTCGCCGTTTCCTTCACCGCCATCAACGGGTCCAGGCGCTGGCGCAAAGAGGGGCATCGGCCCCGCAACACTGCCATCTGGCCAGGTCATCAGTGAAGGATCGGCAGGGTCCACATCTGGCGCGCAGGGCTCGAGGCCCGCGATGAAGTCCTGATACCACTGCTCATACATCGCTCCCCAATCTGGATCTCCGCTGGCAGGTGCATCCGATGCGCTTGGTGTCACCGCATCAATCGGAACGACTCCAATTACTGCACCATCTGCAGCCTCAAAAAACTTCAGTTCTTCTGGTGAGTCAGCAGGGAGTGCGTCGCCCTCTTGACGATCAAAGAGCACATCGCCAGTGACAGGGTCAACCTGATAGATGAACGTGTGGCGGCTGATGCAGCCTGCCTGGCAGTCACCCCAGCCGTAGGTGTAGATGACGATCCAATTCGCCGCGCTCCCTGGCTCCCCTTTCACTTCGTAGTACTGAGAGGCGCCGATGAGACCGGCGTTTAAGGAGACAAAGTCGCCAAACGGGGCGCCGGTGGCGAGGATCGCCTCGTGCGCCTCGGCAGGAGTGTCAATCGGAAGGCTGATGCTCTCTGCAGCGCTGACGCGCGCTGGGAGTACGGCAGCGACAAGGAGGGTGACGGTGAAGAGCGCCTGAAGAGCTCGAGCCCGCCTGGATTTCATGTTGCACTCCTTCGAATCTGTCTCAATAAACGGAGTACCTATCGCCCACAGAACGTCGCTGACCGCCAGTTGGTTCCCGATACCCATCGCGCGCTCGTGAGGAGTGGTCGGGGCGGAGGGATTCGAACCCACGGCCTCCTGCTCCCAAAGCAGGCGCGCTACCAAGCTGCGCTACGCCCCGTCACCGCCATCCTAGCGTGGCGCGCCTCTTCACCCGTTTGCGTGGCATCATCTCCCTCATGCCTCCACGATCCGCACCGCACCTTCGTGACGCCTTCGCTTCGGCGCTGCTCCCTGGACTCGGCCAACTCCTTCAAGGGCGTCGACGTGCTGCGCTCCTCTCCGCCACTCCCCTTCTTGCAGCCGTGTCGCTTCTGCTGCTCAGCGCCGCAACGAGCGGGCTTGTGGCGCTCGCGGCGTCATTCGCCACTCCTGGGCGCCTCCCACTCCTCACCCTTCTCCTCATGCTGATGATCCCGTGGCGTGCGCTCGTAGTGCTTGACGCGGCACGCGGGAGTGATCGCCGCGCGGCAATCTCGCTCCTCGTCGTCGTTGCCATGCTGATCAGCGCCGCACCACACGCGGGAGCCGCCCTCATCACGTCGCGAGCGGGGAGCACCGTAGACGACATCTTCTCCGGCTTTGAATCCGTAGAACCAGGCGGCTCAAGTGCCCCAACGCCAACGCCGCCGCCACTCGGTGATCGATTCACCATGCTCCTTGTCGGCGCCGACGCCATGGGGGCGCGCACCTCGTTTAATACCGATTCCATGATCATTGCGAGTTGGGACCGTGTGGGGGGCTGGGTGAGCACCATCTCCATCCCACGTGACATCGTCAACGTGCCACTCGGAAACGGTGACGTATGGGAGCCGAAGATCAACTCGCTCTGGCCAGCCGCCCAACGCAACAAGGAGCTCTTCCCAGACGGACCTGCCGTTGGCTTGCGTACCGCACTCGGGACAATGTTCGGGATAGAGATTGACGCCACCGCGGTGATCGCCATTCCTACCTTCCGCACACTGATCAACGACATTGGTGGCGTCGATGTATACGTCCGCCGCACCATCCTGGACGCAAGCTATCGAACCGGTGACTTCAAGGGGGTGAAGATTCCGAAAGGCTACTGGCACCTTGATGGTGATTGCGCGCTCGCCTATGCGCGCGTGCGCAAGGCGCCGGGAACGGATGACTTCAATCGCGGGTCACGCCAGCAGGAGTTGCTGCTCGCGATTCGCAATCAGTTGGCCGCAAGCGGCAACATCCTGAGCAACGGCCTTGCACTGCTGAGTGCACTCGGTGATGGGGTGCGCACAGATCTGAATCAAGCGCTCCTCCCCGCACTTGCCGAGGGGGCCGAAGCGTTTGACACCAAGAAGATCGTCAGCGCGCAGATGCGCGCGGGCGACGGCATCCTCCGCTACCGCCGTGCCGATGAACCGAGCCCCTACGGATCTGTTGTCTTCTTTAACGCAAAGCGCGCCCTGCAACTCGGGGCACGACTCTTTCCTACACCTGGCACGCGCCCATACGGATGGCCCGTGGCGAAAGGCGAACCTGCACTTGGGGAAGAGTCGCTCCCCCGCCCAACACCCGACAGCGCGTCGCCAGGAACTGCATCGGCTTCGCCGAGCACAACTCCCTCCCCGTCACCAACGCCGAGCGCGTCGGCGCTCCCTGCAGGTCCGTATCAGCGGCTGATCAGTTGTAACGCGAATCTCCCTGCGCCGATCTACACGCCAGAACCGGATCCAACGGCACCACCGAGTGAAGATCCGCTCGCAAGCCCAAGTGAGAGTCCGCTGCCAAGCGAAGAGGCGAGCCCGAGCCCGTAGCTACCCTTCGCTGCGAAGAGCGGCGGCAACGAGTGCCGCAGCCGCTCCTCGGTGGCTTAAGCGATCCTTCTCTTCTGCGCTGCGCTCTGCCATAGTGCGACCTTCGACGTCAAAGATCGGGTCATACCCGAAGCCGCCTGCCCCACGTGGTGCCTCTGTGATGTGACCTCGTCGCTCGCCGCGAAACGTTCGCGGCGCGCGTCCGCCTGGCGCTGGATCGACCAGTGCCATGCAGCAGACAAAGCGCGCCGTACGCGCCTCTCGCGGGACGCCGTGAATCTCGCGCAGCAGCTTCTCGTAGTTCTCCTGATCTGTGGCGTTCGGTCCTGCGTATCGGCGCGTATAGACGCCGGGTGCCCCATGGAGCGCATCTACCTCGAGGCCCGAGTCATCTGCCAGCGTCCACTCACCGCTCGCCGCCGCATAAAAGTGCGCTTTTTGTAGCGCATTCTCCTCAAACGTCTCACCGCTCTCTGTCGCCTCTTCGGTGATCTTTAGGTCCCGCAGGGTGACGAGGGTCAGCGGCAGTCCCGCGAAGAGCCGCTGAAGCTCCGCGAGCTTGTGAGCGGAGCTTGTGGCAACCAGTAGCGTGCGCATCCCTGACGCCGATTCGTCGCGTTAGCGCGCGCCGTCTACGGTTGCGCGCTGGAAGTTGATCAGCTCGGCGATCCCCTTGTCTGCAAGCTTCAACATTGCGTCGAGCGCATCGCGATGGAACGGCTCCTGTTCAGCCGTTCCCTGAAGCTCAACATAGTGTCCGCTCTCGGTGGCAACCACATTCAGGTCAACCTCGGCGCGGCTGTCCTCTTCGTATGGCAGGTCGAGCACCGGTCGACCGTCCACCACACCAACAGAGATGGCGGCAATGTTTCGTGTGAGGTGCTGGTCGAGCTTCTTCGCGCGCATCGCAAGGGCGAGCGCGATCCAGCCACCGGTAATGCTGGCGCAGCGCGTGCCGCCATCCGCCACGAGCACATCACAGTCAATCAAGATGGAGCGCTCGCCGAGCTTGGTCAGGTCTACCGCCTGCCGAAGCGAACGCCCGATCAGTCGCTGGATCTCGTGCGTGCGTCCGCCGAGCTTGCCACGCACCGCCTCTCGATCTGATCGCGTATTCGTCGCGCGCGGGAGCATGCTGTACTCGGCAGTAATCCAGCCGGTCCCCTTGCCTCGAAGATGCGGTGGCACACGATCTTCAACGCTGGCGGAGCAGATCACCACCGTGTTCCCCACGGTGATGATCGCCGAACCCTCTGCCCACTTCTGCACGCCGAGTTCTGCACTCAGCGCGCGCATCTGATCGGGTGCGCGGCCATCACCGCGAGGTCCACTTGCGCTGCCGAAGCTCATGCTCTGTTCTCCTTACTGCGCTGGTGGCAGCTCGCCTGCCCGCTCTGCCGCCTTTGCTTCATCCCAGAGCGTATCTAATGTGGCGAAGTCTGCTGACTTTAGATCAATCGCGCGTGCCGCGGCGCGCCGCTCCACCTCGCTGAACCGGCGTCGGAACTTCTCATTCGCCCCACGAAGCGCCGCCTCCGCATCAATGCCGCTGCGACGACCAAGGTTGACGAGGACGGCAATCACGTCGCCAAGCTCATCTTGGGCTGCGCGAAGTGCCGCTGGACTTGAGGCTGGCCTCCCCGTGATGACGTCGGGGCTCCCCGCCTCTTCAAGCGCGCCGTTGAGTTCGCGCATCTCCTCTTCGAACTTCTCGCGCACGCCATCGCCATCCAGGGTTGGCCAGTCATAGCCCATGGCGCTTGCTCGATCTTGAAGCTCGCGACTCGCCGCGAGTGCGGGGAGGCCACGACTTACGCCACCCAGTGCACTCTTGAAGGCGGTGTTGTCGGTGGTGACTCCTTCTTGCGGGTCTTGCGCGCTGCCCTCGCGAGTTGCGCGTTCTTGCGCCTTCACCGCCTCCCAGGTGCGCTGCACCTCACGACTCGTCTCTGCACTCCCATCACCAAACACATGCGGATGACGTCGGATGATCTTCTGC
>JBEDBF010000079.1:0-4919 GCA_041177405.1 Chloroflexota bacterium
AATCCACGAAACGAAACACTCGATCAACTCATGCGCCACATGGCATGGGCCAACGCCGACCTCTTCCAGCGTCTCGCCACGCTCCCAGACGCAGCCCTGGCCCACACGGCACCCGGAAGTGAGTGGAGCGTTGGAGCGATCGCACACCACCTTGTGACGGCTGCGGAGAACTATGCACAGCGACTCCACGGCGAGCCACGTGCTCCAGAGCGAGAGGTTCCGACAACCTCCGCCAGTGTCAGCGACCTCCGCACAGGACTCGCTCGTGCCGACGAGAAACTCCGCAGCGGAGCAGCACTGCCTGGAGAGGAGATGCTGAGTTGGATCTCTTTCAACGGCGAGCCAATGAGCTTCCCGCGCTGGGTGCTCGTCAATCAAGCTGTACATCACGCTACCGAGCACCGCGCGCAGATCGCGGGTGCCCTCGCCGCGCACGGGATCAGTGCGGTTGATCTTGATGCGATTGATGTCTGGAGCTACGCTGATCAAGAGTCATCAACAGGAGCTGATGTATCAGGAGGATGAGCGATGAGCAGAACACGTCGGACGATTACCGTTACCGTGCTCGCGGTCGCCGCTCTGTTGAGTATCAGTGCCTGTGGCAGCGGATCCGCTGACGGTGGTGGAGTGAGAACGGTGGCCGCGGCAGACGCCGTTGCCGTCCTGGACTCACGTGTGGTCATTGATGTGCGAAGTCCGGCTGAGGTTGCAGAGGGTGCGATCACCGGTGCAACTGTGCTCGACTTCAACGCCGGGGAATTCGAAGCGAAGATCGGCGACTTCGATCGCAATGCCGCATACCTTGTCTACTGCCGCAGCGGCAACCGCTCCGGTCAGGCCGTCGCGATCATGAAGGAGCTTGGCTTCACCGACGTCATTGACGCTGGTGCATTCTCTGACCTCAAGGCTGCCGGCGCACCGACCACGCCATAGCCGACTTGCGTTCCAGCGCTAAGCACTAGCTGCGCGCAGCGCAGGCAACAGCGCGCCGATCTCGCGAACTGAACGCTCGTTGATCGGATTGGCGATCACGATGATCTCATCGGCACCCGCCGCCGCGAACGTCGCGAGCTGCTGCACGATCTCCGCGGCATCACCTTGAACGGGTGGAAGTTCAGCACCGAGCGGACGCTCAGTGGATGTTGGATCTGTGCGCACCAGTACGCAGGCACTGCGGCGCAGCGTCGCAGGATCACGCCCTGCGGTCACGGCGGCCGCGCTGATCTCTCTGTTCAGCGCAGCGAGCCGTTCAGGGCTGTTGCCGTAGCTGTCGTACCAGGTGTTCCAGGAGGCAACATCGCGCAGCGTGATCGAGAGCATGCGCGGACCGTTGCTGCCGATCATGAGCGGGATGGGGCTCAGCGGCGTCGGAAGCAGGACGGCGTCTTCCACCGAAAAGTACTCGCCCGAGTACGTCACGCGTTCGCCACGAACCAGCGGCGCGATGATCGCAAAAGCCTCTTCGAATCGACTGATGCGCTTCTCGTACGGCAGCCCGAATGCCTCGTATTCCGCCTTGTTCCACCCCGCGCCAAGTCCGAACATCAGTCGCCCGCCAGAGATTTCGTGCACAGCAGCAGCCTGCTTGGCAAGCACGGCGGGTGGATGAAACGAGGCACAGGCCACAAGTGGGCCAATCTCCACGCGCGTGGTGACGGCGGCGAGCGCCGCAAGCGTCGCCCAGCACTCATGCGGGCCGCGCTCTGGCCGACCGTCGTCTCGATAGAGCAGGTGATCGCCCACCCAGATGGAGTCGAAGCCGGACTCTTCAGCCGCACGCGCAATCGTCAGCAACTCTGGCCAACGCACCACGCGCTCTACCTCTGGGAGTTGAATCCCGATGCGGAGTGGTTCGCCGGTGGTGCCCATTTGGCGATCTAACGCGGAAACGCGTCAGCGTCGGGATACGGGAACCACTCTGGGTCGGCTTCGGCGTCGGGCGCAATCATCACCATCTTTGAGCGTCGGAACTGTTCGAGTCCCTCACTCCCGAGCTCACGGCCAGATCCAGTGAGTTTCCTTCCACCGAACGGAATGGCGTCATTGTCATTGAGCGGCGTGTTCACCCAGACGATTCCCGTTTCGATCTCGCGAACCGCACGTGCCGACTCGCTCAACTCATTGGTGTAGATGTTCGCTCCGAGGCCGAGCTCCGAATCATTCGCGTAGCGAATTGCCTCGTCCAAGTCTTTCACGCGGGCGACCGGTGCGAGCGGTCCGAAACACTCCCCATGCATGATCTCCATGGAGTGATCGACCTTCATCACCGTCGGTTCATAGAACCAACCCTGGTCTCGACCTGCCGGACGCCTGCCGCCCGTCACGATCGTTGCTCCCTGCTCCACCGCGCGCGCCACGATGCGCTCCACGCGCGAACGCTCACGTTCAGACGCCATCGGGCCGATGTCGACTCGCTCAAGACCGCTTCCGATGCGGAGTGCGGTTGCCTGCGCAGCGAGGGCATCAACGAACTCATCGTAGATCGCCTCGTGTACGTACAACCGTTCTGCTGAAGTACAGACTTGTCCGCAGTTCAAGAACGCGGCAAAGGCAGCGCCACGAGCCGCAATGTTGACGTCCGCAGACGGCATCACGATGAAGGCGTCGTTTCCGGACGCCTCGATCAGTGTTGGCTTGAATCGCTGTGACGCAGTTGCCGCTACTGCCTGCGCTGCGCGGACGCTGCCCGTGAACGCAATACCGTGAGTCTGTTCATGCCCAACGAGCGCCTGCCCAGTCTCTGCGCCGCCAGTAAGCACCTGGATCAGCCCGGGTGGAAGGTGATCAAACGCTTCCATCCACATCAGCATGGTGATGGGGGTGAGCTCTGATGGCTTGATGATGATCGCGTTTCCAGCGGCGAGCGCCGCGGCCGACTGCCATCCGGCGAGGAGCATCGGGAAGTTGTACGGCACGATGGAAACCACCGTGCCGAGCGGCTCCTTCAACACCATGTGCAGTTGGCCGGCGATCGCTGGCCCCGCGACTCGGCCTTGTTCACTTCGCGCTGTCTCTGCATAGTGACGGAATGATGACGCTGCAGCGCCACCCTCCCAATTCGATTCGCGGAACGGTTTCCCCATCTCACGTGTTAGGCACTCGCCGGTGCGCGCAGAGTTCGCGATCATCTTGCTCGCCGCCTCATGCAACGCATTGGCGCGGTCTAAGGCACTCATGGCCCACCACTCTGCTTGAGCACGTGCGGCATGCGCGACCGCCTGATCCACCTCCGCACTTGTCGCATCCGCATACCCTGCGGACGGCTCGCCTGTAGCCGGATCGATGACGTCATGCCGCGCACCGCTCCCCGCCACCCAGCCTCCGTTCACGTAATGCGTGCCAGAGAGCTGCTGCATGCGCGTTTGGATCTCAGTCTGACCGCTCTTGCCGCTCATCTCGACTCCCTTTGTCTATATGAGCGTCAAGTATCGGATTCTCAGAGGTAGTGGGGTGCACCGTGTTGCACGCTGCGCACGCGTTAGTGCGCGCAGCGCTCAACTCACTACCAGCTCGCGAGCCACGCCTCCATCTGTTGAATCTCAGCGCGCTGGTCTGCGATCACACCTTCAGCAAGGGTCTTGATCTCCGCGCGCACCTCACCCGCGACAACGATTTCTGACGCTTCGACTGCCATCTCGTGATGTACGATCATTGCCTCCAGAAATGCGCGATCGAAATCGCTCGCGCTCTCAAGATTGCGGATGTCCTGCTCCATGTCCATCGTGGCACCGTGCATGTCGTGACCTGGCATATCCATCGACATACCCTGTAGCATCGGCATTGCGCTCATTGGCGGTGTCTCCTCGCTGCCGAACCACTCCATGCGCCAGGTTCGTAGTTGCGCGATCTCGGTGCTCTGCACGGCAATGATCTCCGCTGCAAACTCTTGGAGTTCCGATCGCTGAGATCGTTCCATGGCAAGCTCGGCCATTGCGACCGCGGATTCATGGTGCGGGACCATCATGTCAATGTACTGCTGGTCCAGGCTGGCGGCGCTTTCGCTACCAGACCCACATGCAGCAACAAGAGATACTGCAAGAAGGAGAGACGCTGCGCTCTTACTCACTTTGTACTCCTCCTTGCTGAACCGCATGAATGCACGCCGCATGAATGCACGGTAGAAATACGATAGCACCGCGTTGCACCATCTCTCAAGCGAAGGCCTTCACGGTAGACCGAGGCTCGTGCACTTCTTGGACACCAGCAACACGTGGATTGTCGCACTACGGTGTGAGCTCAACGCTCCAGTCAAACCCAAGATCCCGCAGGTCGCCATCCAACAGATACGTCGAGTTCCTATTCGCATCAACCACCCAGACCCCGCCTAGGGTCCAACGGCCTACCGCTGCCTCTGGCGGGAATTCAAACGTGAATCGATACGTTGCGGATGCGTCATCTCCTGCGATGCGAACTCCGGCTGGGATGACGTACCACGCACTAAAGGTTTGATCCTTGAAGTATGTCAGGTACGCCGCGCCCTCAGGGATTCCAACTCCTTCATCGGAGACGGTCACTTCAATCGTCAGCGATTGGTCAGATGCCCCACGACTGATTTGGTCGCGAGAGAACTCAACGCTCAACACAGAAGGTGGTGTCCCTTCAAACGGTCTGCTCGTGACAACGTCGATTGATGACTGCCATCCTCGCGCGTCAAGGTCGCTCGAGTCCAAGCGGGCGACGTTATAGCTTGCGTCAATGACCACGAGGCCTTCGAACGAATAGATGGAGGGCCGTAGGGTTGATGCGAATCGATATGTGGCGCGGTACGAGGCATCAAGCGCATCACCAGAGACGCGCTCAAACGATTCCGCCCAGACGATTTCAGACGAGCTGTACCAGAAGGCGCCCGGGAGGACGTTACTGACCTCAACGCCATCTCGGTCGTCCTGAATGCTGAATGAGACGGTAACGAGTTGTTC
>JBEDBF010000080.1:0-4100 GCA_041177405.1 Chloroflexota bacterium
CGCGCCAGTCCTCCTCTTTGCGCTCGTCTTCTACTGGACACCACCGCACTTCTGGGCGCTCGCGCTCCGCATCGGTCCGGACTACGCCGCAGCTGGCGTACCGATGCTTCCGGTGACCGCGGGCCCGGCGGAGACGGCACGACAGATTTGGCTTTACACGATCCTTCTCGTGGTCATGAGCCTGATGCTCTGGCTTGTCGCAGGGATGGGTGCGGTATACCTCGCGGTTGCGGTCGCGCTTGGATCTGTGTTCCTCCTTCGCGCCTGGCGACTGCGCAGCGACGTGCTCGGTGATGGCCTGCTGCGCGGGGCGACGCGCCTCTATCGATTCTCCATCACGTATCTCACGGTGCTCTTTGCAGCGATCGCGATCGACGCGATCCTGCCTCGCTAGCGGCGGCTACTCGAGAGCGACTGCTGCTTCGCGCGACCCGTCGGGTCGATCCGCGCAAGCCAGAACTGCACCTGCGGTCCAATGGTGAGCGCAAACCAGATCGTGCCGAAGCCGAACGTCCCGCCAAGTGCAATCCCAACAACCCCAACGACAACCTCAATGATCGTACGCACGATCCAGATCGGTCGCCCCGTGAGGCGATGAAAGCCTGTCATCAGACCGTCTCGCGGTCCTGGGCCGTTGCCGCTGCCGATATAGATTCCCGAACCGAGCCCAACGAGCGCCGTGCCGACGATGGTGAGCGCAACGGCGACTGGAACGTTTTGGCTGAGCACCTCCTTGTCGGGCACGCCGGCAAGTTGTAGTGCGTTCAGCGTGAGATCCATCACAAAACCGATCACCACGATGTTGGAGATCGTGCCAAGGCCAGGCGCCTGTCGGATGGGAATCCAGAGCAGGATGACGAAGAGGCCGCTCAACTGCGCCGCCTGACCGATCGTGATGCCAAGGTTGTAGCTGAGCCCTTGGTGGAGGATCTCCCACGACGGGAGGCCGATGCCACCATTCACCATCAGCGAGAGCCCAACGGCGAAGACTGCTTGGCCGGCGATCGACTGAGGGAAACGACGAAGCGCATCGGCGCTCATCGCGTTGGCGAGCCAGTTGCTGCGTGGTGCGCTCATGTCTCTCCGTTCAACGCTCTGCGCTCGCGCGTCGGAGACGGTCAGCGATCGCAGCACCGAGTCCTGGCTCAGGATAGGGGGTGGTCAGGATCGTGTCGCGCGGCTCTCGTTCGACACCGAACGCCTCATCTAGTTGATGGAGGAGTTCAAAGAGGCGCGACGCGGCGCGCACTGGGTCGTGTTCCTCACTCAGGGCGGCGCGTGCAACCACCGTCAGGCCCGCGGTTGCACTGCTGAGACGTGCGAGCGTTTCGTTCTCTGGTGCGAGGAGGGCAACGCGCGCGAGGTCTCCCAGATCAGGTGCGTTGAGGTCGAGGATGCGCACCCGTGCCCGCGGGGCGTAGTGCGATGCGGTCATCCCCGGCGCGGGGAGTGCAGTGGCAGGCGACACTGCCTTCGCGGGCCCTTCAAGTGGACCGAATGGGGCCAGGACCCGACCAATTTGTTCGGCAGGGGCTCCGCCAGGTCGCAGCAGTCGCGCAGGCTCACCAGGGAGCAGCGAGACCACGCTTGACTCAACGCCGATCCGCGATGAATCGGCAACAAGAATGGCGTCAATGATCCCGTTGAGCTGGGACAACACATGCGCGGCGCTGGTAGGCGAGAGTTGACCGAAGAGATTGGCGCTCGGTGCTGCAATGGGCGTGCCTGCGGCGCGAATCAGTGCGCGTGCAGTCTGGTGGTCGGGGAGTCTCACCCCAACACTGGTCAGACCCGCGCGAACTAGTTCAGGAATCTCCGCTGCCGCTGGGGCGACGATCGTCAGCGGTCCTGGCCAGAACGCATCCGCGAGCGCACTCACCCGCGGGTCACGGAGCGCACTGGCAGCGAGGACACGGGGGAGGTCCGAGCGATCGGCAATATGCACGATCAGTGGGTCAAACGTTGGCCGTCTCTTTGCGGCGAAGATCCGCGCAACGGCTGACGGGTCGGTGGCGTTCGCGCCGAGTCCGTAGACCGTCTCTGTTGGAAAGGCGACAAGTCCACCGGCACGGATCAGCGCGGCAGCCTGCGGAAGGACGCGCGCCAACTCTTCTGCATTGCCTGCGTTGAGGATTTCTGTCTTTGTTGCCTCCACTACAGCGCCTCGATCGTCAGGGTGATTGGGGCGTGATCGGAGGGGAGTGACCCCTTCCGCTCGTCGCGATCCACGCTGAATGCGAGGGGTTTGCCCGCGGATGGTGAGGCGAGCAGGTGGTCGATACGCATGCCGTGACCGCGGTGGAATGCACCACCCCGGTAGTCCCACCAGGTGAAGGCGGGCGTCTCGCCAGGCGCTGCGCACTCCACGGCCGTATCCGCGAGTCCAGCGTCGAGGATTTCCTGGAACGCGTCGCGCTCTTCCCGCGAGACGTGGGTTGCGCCAGCAAGCGCCGCCATGTCCCACACGTCTTCATCACGTGGGGCTACGTTGAAGTCCCCGCCGAGGATGAGCGGTCCAGTGCTGAGCGCGTCGCGTGACCAGTGCGCGAGCGCCTGCATCCAACGTAACTTTGCGCGCCAGTATCCACTCCCAACTTCGCGTCCGTTCGGCACGTAGACGCTCGCAATCTGGATCCCCCCGCAGCGGGCAGCGATCAGGCGCGGCTCGCCGCTCAGATCTGGATCGTCACCCGCAACGGCGCTCGCCGCAGCAACGGCGCTGGCGGGAAGACCGAGCAGCGGCGCGTCAAGTCCGATGCGCGATGCAATCAGCACCCCGTTTCTTCCTCCCGCTCCGATCGCGGCCCACTGGTATCCATGCGCGTCGAAGAGATCAGCGGGAACCTGCTCCGGGTTGCACTTTGTCTCCTGCAAGAGCAGGACATCTGAACCGGAACGCTCAATGAATGAGTCGAGTCGCTCCGCGCGCGCGCGGATGCCATTCACATTCCACGACGTGATGGTGATCCCTTGGGCGCCCATGCGCGAGCGCTACGTGCGAGGGCCGTTGAGGATTGCGCCGATCAGCCCGTCTGCTCCACCTGGCTCTATCAAGGCACCTTCGTCCAGGTGTACAGAGACTCCGAGCGCACCGAGTACGGCGAGTGCGCGCTCATGCGCGCTCTCTGCGACGGCGAGGTGCACCACGCCATCACCGCTCTCAGCGCTACCAACGATCCCTTCAATGGCAATCTTCTCAGCGGCGAGTGCGGCGGTCACCGCAGCGAGGCTGCCTGCCGCGGGCGTGATGGTTGCGGAAAACCAGATGCTCATGCGCGTATCGTAGGCTACCGCGCCTCTGCAGCGTTCGGTGTGGCCCCAGAGATGGCAATCGTTCTTTGAGTGCCACCGAGCGTGACCTCAATGACCAGGTTGCTGCGTAGCGCACGCCGCCCATCTGATGGATCGCGCTGCGGGCCGAGCGGCTCTGGGATCGCAGAGAGACTTCCAGCCGCATAGGTCCCTAGAAGAGCGTCGGAGATCCACCATGAGCTGAGCGCGGGGAGGCTCTCCGCGCGTGAGGTTGCGAGAAGAGAGAGCTCAAGTCGTCCATCGATCGTGGGGGCGAAGAGGGCGATCTCGTCTCGATCATCCGCATTCCGATCCCACACGGAGAGGTGGATCTCACTGAGCGCGGCGGTCGAGGTGCCGACGAGCTGAGGTGCGCCAAGCGCCGGCGGCTGAATACGTTTAGCACTCCACTTGCGCTTCTCTGAGAGTGCCACCCAGATTCCACTCTGTCCGCCACCTGCCGCCACGCTCGCGGCCGGCGTCGGAGCCTTGATCACGAGATCATCAGCGCCGTCACCATTCACATCCGCACTGAGAAGTTGCATCTGCGATGCGTCAATTCCGGAGGCGGCGAGATCAGTCACGCTCCAGATATCGTCGCGCCAGAGGTACTCATCTCCGCGGCGCTCAATTGAACCCATCGCGGCGCTGGTGACTGGGAGTCCGCTTACTGGGTCGGTGCTGTTCCAGACGCGGAGCGTGGCGATCTCCGGGAAGAGGTCTCCGTCAAAGTCGCCACGGAACTCCGTGAGTGTGCCGTCACTCCACCCTTCTGGAAGCGACCACGGTTCGGCGAATGGATCGGGCAC
>JBEDBF010000081.1:0-6093 GCA_041177405.1 Chloroflexota bacterium
TTGGTTCCAAGCGGCAGCGTCGTGACAATCGTGATAACGAGCCCGTTCGGTACGCCGCTGGCCGGTTGTCCGTAGCGTTACGCCTCCAGTCCCTCCCAGAGGCCGCCACTCGCCCAACTGAGTCGCGGGAGGCGCACATCTGCGCCGTCAACACGTCGCCCATGGCTTGCGGCGCGTTGCAGCTCAACAGGGGCGGTCCAGCATGGCCGGACGTCACTCTCTGCAATGAGCTTCTTCTTCTTATCGATGCCGCAGTAGCTCATCTTCCCCACGACGGCGCGGCGGAAGTGACGGCAGGTGCCACACGCGGTGGTCGGCGCATGGCAAACCCAACAGCGACCCGTCTCCTCTTGCAGCGCGCCGCAGGAGGGGCACTGCCAGGCGAGATTTGCGCCGTCCACTACGGTTTCTTCTTCACGGTAAACGCCGTGGTCGCTTCAAGTGGATCGCCCTGTGCAAGGGTGTAGCTCACAAGGATGAGTCCGCGCCCCTCGGTGCTGTAATTCTCTGGGAAGGTGTATTCGCCGATCGCGCGCCCGTTGGAATCAGACGTCGTACAAGGAAGTGAGATCGGCGCAAGGCCTGGCGCGGTGATCATCATGCAGACGGTCGCTCCCGAAACAGTTGCACCCGTGGAATCTGTTGCGGTTGCGGTGATGCGGAACGCCTTCGGCGACTTGTTCAAGAAGATCGTTGCCGGATTCGCTACCACAATCACTCGGCCAACCGAGGCGTTTGTCGTGATCTCTACACTTGTGCGCGCACTGTTTCCTACTTCGTCCGTGGCAACCACTGTGAGAAGGTTGACGCCATCACGGAGCAAGATGTTCACCGCATAGTTGCCGCTGTCATTCGCGGTTCCGGAACTCGTGAGCCCCGACGTGTCGTTGCGCAGTTGAATCTCTACTCCTGCCTCACTTGTTCCGCGAACAGTGACTTCCGCGCCGCTTACCAGCTGCCCCGGAGTCGGCGAGGTGATCTCAACAACGGGTGCGGTGTTATCACGCGTGACTGAGATCGGAGCGCTCGGAGTCTTCTCAACTCCATCGACCACAACAACAGCGGTGATCGTATTTGTCCCTTCGGTGAGCGGGATACTGCTCACCTCAAAACCGGGCGTTCGAGGGAGTTCAATCTCTGCGCCAACGCGCTGAGCGCCGTCGGCGCCAACAACGCTGATGCGTAGTAGCGCGTTGCTGAGACCGAGGAGGTCCTCAGGGAGTGAGCCACGGATGGTGACAGTCGCAGTCGCCACGGTCGCAGGGTCTGGGGCAACGATCAGCGGCTGACCCGCAGAGGCCGAGGGAACTGCGTCGCTCGGAGCGGCACTCTGTGTTGGCTCACCGAGCGAGATCACCAGACGCACGCCAAGAACTGCAGCCACGATCAGGATGAGGACAGCTCCAAGCCCAACGAGTCGCGTGATAAGCGTGGTGATGGCACGACCAAACGAACCACCACCACCCTTTGGTGTGCGTTGAGATGTATACGAGACCGCGGCGCGTGTTGGCGCCGCTGAGTCCACACGGCGGATCGGTTGGCGCACTCCGCCTCGGCTTTCGCTGCGGTTGGCAAAAAGACCGCGGCGCCGTGGCGGTTGCGATCCGGGTCGATTGAACCCTGCCATGGTCCTGATTGTGGCACGTGGAGCAGATTCACCGCTACGCTCAGTGAGTGCCAGAGGTTCCGACCGATCCAGCAGTTGTTGAAGCGCTGCGGCGCGAGGTTGATCTTGCACGCGCGCGCATGCGTCGCGCGATCGCGCAGTCGCGCGGGCCGGAGGCATGGGCGGCGGCGCAGGTTGCAATACGCGCACGTGGTCGCTTCGGGGTCCGCCTCGGACTCGAGCGTTCGGTTGCGCTCTTAGATGCGCTCGGACACCCCGAGCGCGGTGTGCGTGGTGCACTTATTGCGGGGACGAATGGGAAGGGGAGCGTCAGCGCGCTCGTCTCTGCCGCCCTTACTGCAGGGGGCGTGCGGCATGGGAGCACGCCGAAGCCGCATCTGATCTCATACCGAGAGCGAATCCGCATCAACGGTGAGCCACTCGCCCCGCTTGCGTTTGCGAATGCTGTGGATCGCGCACTCACTGCCGCTGACCAGGTCGAGAGCTCGGTTGGTCCAGTGACGGAATTTGAGCTCCTTGCAGGTGTCGTTTTTGATGGGTTTCGCAGCGCTGGCATTGATCGTGCGGTGGTTGAGGTTGGGCTTGGCGGCCGCCTTGACGCCATGCACGCGTGGGATGGCGGCGTGGCGGTGGTCACGAATGTCGGGCTGGACCATCAGGAGTATCTCGGAGACACGATTGAACTAATCGCCAGGGAGAAGGCCGCGATCATCATGCAAGGCGACTGTGCAGTAACCGGCGCGAGCGAGCGCGGTGGCGCGTTGCGTGTGATCCGCGAACGCGCGCACAACGTTGGAGCGCCGCTGACCGAAGCCACACACGGCGCGGTTCGCCCACGTGGTCGTGATGGGATCGAAGTGGATCTTCCGCGCCTTGGCCCGGTGCACGTTGGACTTCTCGGTCAACACCAGGGAGAGAATGCGGCGGTTGCGCTTGCGACGCTTGACGCCATGCGCGTTGCAGGCATTGTCACCGTGAGCGACGCGGCGATTCGTGAAGGGTTTGCGTCTGTGAAGTGGCCTGGACGCATGGAGCTGATCCGTCAGCCGTTCGGCGGTTCAGACGCGCGCGACCTGCTCCTTGACGGCGCACACAACGAAGATGGTGCCGCTTCACTTGCGGCCGGCATTCGCGACCTTGCGCCGCTGCTCGCAGATGCAGATGGGCGTACGGATCGGACCCAACTAACGCTAGTGATCGCTGCGATGTCGGATAAGTCCATCACAGAGATCTTCCGCGCACTTTCGCAGGCCGAGGCTCTGAAGCGAGCCAGTGTGATCTGCACCAGCGTTGGTGATGCGCGCTCCGCGTCGGTCGACACCCTCGCCGCCGCCGCTCGCGAAGTCGGGCTCGGCGCGCAGATACGCGGGGCTGCGAATCCAATAGAGGCACTTGATCAGGCCGCCGCCGCGCGCGGCGCCGTGGTGGTAGCAGGCTCACTCTATTTAGTCGGTGCAGTCCGTGAGCACCTCATGCGCGACGGTCGCATCCCGAACGACGGTAGCCTCGACGAATAGCGTCGCGCTTACTGGTTCGGTCGCGTCCCGAGGGTAACGGAGAGCTGAATCACGCTTTCGCCACGCAGCACGTCGAGGACGATGGTCGCGCCAGGCGAGTACTGCACCAGGAGATCTTGGAGCGGGTGCAGCTCGTCAATCGCCTCCCCCTCCACCTTCACCACAATGTCGCCATCGGCGAAGCCTGCCGCCTCGGCGGGGCTCCCAGGCACCACAGCAGACTCAGTTCCCGGTGTGAGCCACGCGCCCTGGAAGACCGGAAGGTTGTTCTGTGCTGCAGTGCGCCGATCAAGCGACGTATAGCGAATGCCGATCCACGGGCGTGAGAGGGGGACGCCGGCGAGCGCCTGCTCCATGATCGGCCGAGCGATATCGATCGGGATGGCGAAGCCGATCCCGGCTCCTTCGTTGGAGATCGCCGTGTTGATCCCAATCACGGCGCCACTAGAATCCACGAGCGCACCCCCTGAATTACCAGGATTGATTGCGGCATCGGTCTGGATCAGTCCGTCGAGTCGACCCGATTCGGTGGTGATCTGTCGACCGAGCGCGGAGATGATGCCGGCGGTGACAGAGTTGGTGTAGACACCGAGTGGCGAGCCCATTGCGATCGCGGTCTGCCCCACTTGAATATCTCGGGAGCGCCCAAGCGTTGCGACCGACAGGTCGGTGCTCTCAACCTTCACGATTGCAAGATCGGTCAGTGTGTCAATGCCGTAGATCGTTCCATTCACGTCACGCCCATCCTTGAGATGTACCGTGATGTCGGTCGCCCCCTCTACGACGTGCCGATTGGTGACGATCCATCCATCTGCGGAATAGATCACGCCCGACCCGACACCTTCGCCAGATGCTGTTGTCACTTCAAGCGTGACGATGGCGGGGGAGACGCGCTCAGCAACGTTGACGATCGCCGACTGTTCGGAGGTGAGGGTCTGACGCGAAGTAGGTTGCGCCAGCGCCACCGGCCGCCCCGAAGATGATGGAGATCGCGAGAAGTCCTGCGGTCGCGCGCCCGGTCAGGCCCGCTCGCGGCTCTCCTCTCGTCTCCTCCTCTGCTTCGCTTGTGGCGCTTGACTTTGGGACCCCATCATCAAGGTTCTCCAGCCAGGGCTGCCACTCGGAGCGCTCTGGCTCAAATCGAATCGGACGCGCACTGCGTCGCGAGATCGGCTTTCGGGTGTCGCTCACGTCTTCTCCTTTGTCGTTGATGGTGCGCGGTCAGGCGCAGGCGGTTCGTCAAGGGTAGAGGATGTCGTATCCGCGCGAAGAACACGACGCAGGCGAAGTGAAGTTTTCGCAACCTCACCAAGAAGCGCCGCGGCGCGACGCCCCACGCTGATCAGGGTTGCGGAGGGTTGTGTGGCGGGTGTTGGCTCAATGGCACTGTCTGCATCTGCGAGAGGGTCTGCGGGGAGCGTCAGCGTAAAGCTCGTCCCGCTCCCAGGGAGGCTCTCAACGACGATCCGGCCAGCGTGCATGTCAACGATAGATTTGACAATGGCGAGTCCAAGCCCAGATCCAGATGCACGCGTCTCCTTTCGCGAGGCAGCGAGTCCCTCCGTACCTCGGTAGAAGCGATCGAAGATGCGAGGCAACTCTTCTGCGGCGATGCCAACGCCGGTGTCACTCACCGTGATGGTTGCGGCACCAGTGGCGAGCGGTCGAACTGCCACCGAAACACTCCCACCCTTCGGGGTGAACTTCAGCGCGTTCGCCACAAGATTCGCAACCGCCTGACCCACAAGCGTTGCGTCGTGCCGAATGACAACGCGACGCGCTGGGAGCCTCTCGTCAAGTGCAACACCGCGCCGGCGTGCCCCCGCTGCCGCCTGCTCAATCGCCGCGCTCACGCTTGAACGAAGGTCCGTCTCCGTAAACTCTGGACGCGCAATCCCTGCATCAAATCGTGAGAGCTCCAGGATGTTGGCGGTGAGGGCATCCATGCGCTCCAACTGTCGACCGGCTTCACTGAGGAGTCGTTTACGAGTCGCGGGATCCGTTGTTCCACTCTCATCGAGAAGGTCGACAAATGCGCGGAGTGCCGCGAGCGGCGTTCGGAGCTCATGCGAGACATCGGCAAGGTGCTCCTGCCCGCGATCCCGTTCTCGTTTCAGCGCCGCCACGGTGGACTCAAGACGGCTCGCCATACGGTTGAACCCTTCCAACAGCGCCTCCATCTCAACATTCGCGGCAACTTCTGGGCCCGTTGGGACGCGCGCCGACAGGTTGCCATCACCGATCGCACTCGCTGTCTCCGAGAGGAGTCGTACCGGTTTTGCGAATCGGCGAGCGGCGAGTGTTGCAAAGAGAACTGTTGTGCCAAGCGCAAGCAGTCCGACGAGCGTGATGGCACCGGTGACCTGCGCAATCCGCGTCGCACGCGTCGAGAGTGGCTGCTCCAAGGTGACTTCAATCGCGCCGAGTGTCTCCGTCCCGCCAAGAAGGACGATCTCCGAACCGCTATCAATAGGGTCACGTCGCTCTCCAGCGGCCGCCTCCACGCCAGACGAGTCAATGGTGAAGGTGGCCTCCTCAAGTGCGGTGAACTTCTGCTGCGCTTCGTCCCATGTTCCAAACCGCAAGCGAACATCGGCCCGAGCGATCACCGTGGCGAGCCCTTGGAGCTCAGGGTCTTGAAGCAAGAAGCGTTCTCGAACGAGTGGATTCAACTCGCCGGATCGCGTCACCACGCTCTGGTCTGACGCGGCGGCGATCGCAATGCTTCGCGCTGCACTTGAGACTGCCATGCGACGAACCTGCAGCGATGCGAACTCTTGCGACTGGAGTTCACTGCTGACACGGTCAACAACGAGGAGGCCGGAGATTGTGAGTGCGACCGCCAGGATGCCGAGAAAGGCGGCGGTGAGCCGTGCGCGTAGCCCGCGGGGTGGAAGGCTATAGAGGCGTGTGAAGATGGAGTTCAGGATCCACTCCGCTCGCCGCGGT
>JBEDBF010000082.1:0-3985 GCA_041177405.1 Chloroflexota bacterium
ATGTTCGCCGCCTTCCCGCCAAGCTCCAGCGTCAGCGCCTTCCCCTGCCCCGCGATCCCCTGCGCGATCTTGATGCCAACGGAGGTGCTCCCCGTGAAGGCCACCTTGGCGACGCGCGGGTCGGTCGCGATCGACATCCCCATCTCGCCAGGGCCCGTGATGATGTTCACGACGCCTGGCGGCAGATCCGCCTGTTGGCAGACCTCGGCGAAGAGGAGTGCCGTCAACGGCGTGGTGCTGGCTGGCTTCAAGACAACCGTGTTCCCCGCGGCAAGCGCGGGTGCAATCTTCCAGGCGAGCATCAGGAGCGGGAAGTTCCACGGGATCACCTGCCCCACCACGCCGTGCGACTCGGGTCGTCGTCCTGGGACGGCGTACTGAAGCTTGTCCGCCCACCCGGCGTAGTACCAGAAGTGCGCCGCGGCGAGCGGCACATCAACGTCGCGCGATTCGCGAATCGGCTTCCCTGAGTCGAGCGTCTCTGTTACCGCGAATTCGCGGCTGCGCTCCTGCAGGATGCGGCTGATGCGATAGAGGTACTTCGCACGCTCCCGTGGCGCAAGTTTCGACCACGACTTCCGGTGTGCGCGATCGGCCGCGCTGATCGCGCGATCAGCATCTTCGGCGCTCCCCTTCGCCACCTCAGCGAGCGGCTCCTCTGTCGCCGGGTTGTAGGTGACCACCACCTCACCGTTCGCTGGCGCTCGCTCTTGTCCATCAATAAAGAGGCCGTAGCGTGGTCGAATCAGGGCGAGCTCTTTGGATTCCGGCGCGGGTGCGTAGGCCCAAGGGCTCGAACCGGCGAGCGCCGACGCAACATGAGGGGCAGCAGGTACAGCAGCAGCCGCGAGGGCTCCTGGTACTCCGCGCGTTACGGCGCGCGCTGCACGCTTCGGAGGCTGTTCACTGCTCATGGCGCCATCCTAGCGCGACAAGTGCCACACCTCCGCGAAGGGATCGCCTACCCTTCAGCCATGGCGAAACCCGTACCGACCTTTGCACCGCAACTCCTGATTAACGGAACCTCACGTGCCGCTGAGGGCGGCGAAACCTTTGAGCTACGTCACCCAGCGACCGGCGCGCCGATCGGCAAGATCCCGCTCGCGTCGCCTGCAGACGTTGACGCCGCTATCGCCGCTGCGCGTACCGCGTTTGACGACGGCACCTGGCGAAGGATCACCCCCGCCGACCGCGCGCTGCTCCTCCTCCGCCTCGCAGATGCCCTTGCCAGCGAAGCGGATGCGATCGCCGATGTTGAGGTCTGGCAGACTGGCACGGCGCGCAAGCTGCGCCGCGAAGGTGACATTCCCGCCGCCGTAGATCATCTGCGATTCTTCGCGGGCGTCTTGCGTAGCCCTGAGGGTCGCGCCGCATCGGAGTTCAGCGGCAGCCATACCTCAATGATTCGACGTGAGCCGGTCGGCGTTGCGGCCCTGATCGCGCCATGGAACTACCCGCTCGCCATGGCGATCTGGCAGGCCGCCCCCGCTCTCGCCGCCGGGAACACCGTGATCATGAAGCCAGCGAGTGCAACGCCGCTCACCGCGATTCGGCTCGCCGAACTTGCGCGTGAGGTTGGCTTCCCAGATGGCGTGGTCAATGTCATCACCGGACCGGGCCCGACGATCGGCGCACAGTTCGCCGCTGATCCTCGCATTGACATGGTCACGCTGACCGGCGACTCTGCGACCGGCCGCCAACTGATGGCGGCGAGTGCGCCCACGCTGAAGCGGCTCCACCTTGAACTCGGTGGAAAGGCGCCGCTCGTCATCTTCGACGACGCCGACGTTGAGAGCGCGGCGCGCGGCGCGCTGATCGGTGCAATCGTCAACTCTGGCCAAGACTGCACCGCCGCTACGCGCATCTATGCCGAGAAGCGCATCTATGAGAAGTTGGTTGCGCGCATCGCCGAACTCATGCGAAGTGTCCGACTCGGTGATCCGTTCTCCACGACCACCGACATGGGCTCGCTGATCTCTCTCGCGCAACGTGATCGTGTTGCGGGGTTCGTGGATCGCGCACGCGCGGCGGGTGCCGAAGTGGTTGTGGGCGGATCGCACGCGAAGCCAAGTGGGTGTGAGGGTGGCGCATTTTATGCGCCCACGCTGATCACGGGCGCGGCGCAGAGCAGCGAGATCGTTCAGCAGGAGATCTTCGGGCCGGTGCTGGTCGCCCTCCCCTTCTCCGGCGAGGCCGAGGGGATCAGGCTTGCGAACGACACGCAGTACGGTCTCGCCGCGAGCGTCTGGACATCCGATGTTCAGCGCGCACACCGCGTGGCGGCGGCGCTGCAGTTTGGCGCGGTGCTCGTCAATGACCATCTCCCCTTCATGAGCGAGATGCCACACGGTGGCTTCAAGCAGTCAGGCTTCGGCAAGGATCTCAGCCACTACTCGTTCGAGGAGTACACCCAGGTGAAGCATGTGGCGATCGAACTAACGGGTGCGCCAGTAAAGCCGTGGCACTGGACCGTCTTCGGAGACCCAGAGAAGTAGCGTTTAGCTGCCCAAGTAGCGTTTAGCTGCCGAAGAGGACCTCAATCCAAGCATCGATCGGCGATCGAGCCTCTTCGGTCACGGTCAGGCGACGAGCAGCAGATCCGGGTGCGTCCGGGGGGAGCTCCGATGCATCCGCCGCAAGCACAAAGGGTCGTTCCACAGACGAACCGAGAGAGTAGCCACGGGCAATCAGGTCAAGAAACGCGGCGTCATCGAGCAGGATTCGTTCTGCGTTGAGTGCCTCGGCCTTGGCCGCGAGTGCTGCATTCTCATCACGCAGGCGCGAGATCTCCGCATTCACCTCGAGCGCCCCAATGAGGCTGCGCCCGATCAGCGCCACAAAGGCAAGGAGCACCAGGAGAAGGGCGATCGCCCGGAGTCTCGCCGCAGTCGTTGGCAGTGCACGTCCGAGCCGAAGCATCATCTCTGCAGTTTCGCCTCGCAACACACAGCGCGTCAAGCGACAAGGGGACGCGGCGGTGCTAGCCTCCCCCGCATGTTCTTCTATGAGATCTATGAGGCGGAGGACGAACTTGCGCTCGGGGTAACGCTTGCGCACGACGAACGGATTCCCCCCGAAGACTTCCTCGCCGTGGTCGAAGAGGCGCGGGGTCGAATCATTGAGTCGTACACAGAGGAGACGCTCGTTGAGGCGATCGCGCTTGAACTCGAGCGCAACCACGGCTTCTATCCCGCACTCGATCACCGCCTGGTCGCCGCAGTGCGTGCCTCTTCAGAGGAGGGGGAGACGGCGCTGATCCCACTCAGAGTTGAGTCCGACGATGCAGCTGGCGCGCTCGTCGACGAAGAGCGTGACCCTGATCTCAAGGATGCAGAAGACCTCCTTGCGGGTCGTGAGCCACGAGCCATGCGATCGGCAGTTGTAGAGCTGGAGCGCTCCGAGGACGAGCCGAACTGAGCGGCTATCCTCGGCAGATGCCTGTGGACCAACGCCCTGTCTTGATCGCGGCGGCGCTGCGCGAAGAGCGCACAGCGCTCGAGCGACGCTCCACAGAACCAGGTGCGCTCCAACTCGCAGGGCTTCCAGACGGAGACCTGCTGAGTGGCCGACTCGGTGGACGTGCGGTTGCTCTTCTTCGCTGTGGTGTGGGGAAGGTCGCTGCCGCAAGCGCGGTCGCGGCAGCGTGCGCAATCGAACCTCGCTGCATCATCTCTGTAGGGTCTGCGGCGGCCCTTCACGCAGGACACCGCGTCGGCGATGTGGTGATCAGCACCGAAGTGGTGCAGCACGATTTCGCTGCGGTCAGCGCAAGCGGATTCACCCTCTTCGGCTATGGGAGTGACTGGCCCTCCGAAGGTGAGCCGCTTCTCCGCTCAGATCCCGCACTTGCAAGGGTCGCGGAGGAGGCGGCGCGCGTAGAGGGTGCGGCGCGCGGATTCACGGTGAGCGTTGGGCGAATCGCAACGGGTGACTGGTTTGTGAACGATCGCGCGACGCGCGACGCAATCGCAGCGCGCACGGACGC
>JBEDBF010000083.1:0-3915 GCA_041177405.1 Chloroflexota bacterium
GCTATCACAGACCACGACCGTGTTGACGGTGCTCAACGCGCGCGTGATGCGCAGGTCCCAGGGATCACCGTACTCGTCGGCTCTGAAGTTCGGACTCGTGGCGGAGATCTGATTGCCCTCTTTGTTGAGCGTCCAATCAAGGTTGGCCTTCCGCCAGCAGAGGCAATTGCGGCCATTCGCGAACAGGGCGGACTCGTCGGAATCCCACACCCATTCGATGGTGCGCGCGGCTCCCTTCTGACGAAGGAAGAACACATTGAACTTCTTACGCTCGTGGATTGGATTGAGGGATGGAATGCACGTCTCCTTTTCCCAGGTGGTAACGCACGTGCCGCCGCCCTCGCCGCAGAGCATGGCATCCCGAGTGTCTCGTCCTCGGACGCACACAGCATCATGGAGATCGGCAACGCGGCAACAGTCCTTTCAGGAGACCCATCGACACCAGCGCATATGCGCACGGCGCTCGCCGAGCCACATCAGCTGATCACCGGACGCGGCGCCCTGTTCGCGCGAGCGGTGATGCCGTTTGCCAAGGTGATCAATGCGGTACGCGGGAATCGGCGCATAAAGTCGGGCTTCACCTTCGGCGAAACGGAATGAGTGAACGACGCACCGCGTTCAGTATCCGTGAACGGCTCAGGAGCCCATCAACGATCGCTGGCTTTCTGTTCACCGCCATTCTGCTTGTTGGACTCTGGCGTGCAGCGAGCACGTTCAACCTGGATGAGGTCGCAATACTGATTGGGTCCGCGAGCTCACTCGGACTTGCCGCCGCACTTGCCGCGACGCTCGCCACGCTGCTTCTCCGTGGCCTCCGCTGGCGCGAACTTCTCAGTGTCGTGAATCTCACGATCTCACGTCGCGCCGCAATTGAGATCCTGGCACTCTCGTTTTGGGTGAACGTCGTGCTGCCCGCAAAGATCGGTGATCTTTATCGAGCCTGGTTGCTGAAACAGAACGGCGGTCCGTCGTTTGGGCGTGGCGTTGGCACCGTCGTTCTTGAACGCGCGCTTGATCTGATCACCGTGGCCCTCCTCGGAGCGCTCTCGGGCTATGTGGCATTTAGTGGCGAGCTCCCCGGTGCGGTGTTGCTGCTGACACTTGTTGCGTTCGCACTCGCGCTCGTTGGAATCCTTGTGCTTCTCATCGCGCGTGGTCCAGCAAGCAGGCTGAGCAGGCGACTTCCACTCCCGCGACGCACCGCTGAGCCACTCGAGCGCGCCTTCGATGCGCTGCGGGAGGGGAGCACGCGCGGCGGCATACTGCGAGTCCTTCCGCACACATGTGTGATCTGGGGACTGCAGGCGCTTCGACTCGGTGCGGTCGCTGCGGCCCTCGGGCTCTTTCAGGTTGACCCGGGAGCTGGATTTATCGGCCCCTCCGCAGTGCTCTTCACCGCGCTTACGTCGGCAGTTCTGAGTACCGTGCCGTTCACCCCCGCAGGTCTCGGCATCGTGGAGGCAGGGAGCGTTGGGATCCTCGTGGCGATCTTCAACATGCCACCCGAGTCGGCGATCGCCCTGATGCTGCTCGATCGTCTGACCGACATTGGCTCGCTGATGGTGGGCGGGGCGCTTCTCTTTGCGGTGTCGCCATTCCGGCGTGGTGCTGGGAGCCTCCGCTAGCGCCGCTTCGCCGCCCGTTTTGCTGGGGCGCGTCCCTTCACCGCAGTCTTCTTCTTGGTCACAGGTCTCTTCAACGCAGGCTTCGTCGCAACAGCCTTGGTCGGAACCTTTTTGGTTGGCTTCGGCACGCCTGGCGCTTCTGCCGGCAGCGGCTTCAGCTTCAGGTTCCCTTGCGCGAGCTGGATCGTGCGCTCCACGTTGAGCTTGTCCCAGCCCTCCTCCATCCCTGGCGTCTCCAAGTAGTACGCGGCATGCGCAAGTTTCGGGTGGCTGATCAGTGCGGCAAGCCCTCGAGCGCCAACTTCGCCGCCCCCAATGTGCTGGTGTCGATCCAACTTGGAACCGTGCGCCGCCTTGCTGTCGTTGTAATGAATCATGACGAGCTTCTCTAGGCCAATCTTTCTGTCGAACTCAACAATCACACGATTGAGTTCATCAAGATCAGCCATCTCAACACCTGCGCCCCAGAGATGTGCTGAATCCAAACAGTATCCAATGCGCGACATATCAATACGTCGCTTCCCCATTGCCTCATGAATGGCGATCAGCTCGTCAATGCTTTCGCCAATGCCGTTTCCTCCACCTGCAGAGTTCTCAAGTACCAAGAGTGCGCCGCTTGAATCTGCCGGAACGCCATCAAGGATCTGGTCAACCGCCTCGGCAACACGCTTCACGCCCGCCTCGACGCCAGTGCCAAGATGCGATCCAATGTGCACGTTGACAAATGACGCGCCGTACGCCGGTGCAACCCGAAGTTCGTGCTGGAGCATCGCAATGCTCTTTTCGCGGATTTCGGGACGTGGTCCAGCAAGGTTCGCAAGATATGCGGCGTGTACCGCGAGTGGTCCGAAGCCGTGCTCTTTCATGCGCGCGCGAAACTCGGGCAACTCTTTCGGGAGCTCTGCGCGGCGCGCCCACCCGGTTGGATTTCCAGTGAAGATCTGCAGTCCCATTGCGCCAACCGCGGCGGCACGATCCGCCGCCTTGACTAAGCCTGGGCCCACCGCCAAGTGTGCGCCGAGCATGCGATCAAGTCGCCCTGCGGCGGCAGGTGGCGCGGAACTCTTCTCACTCTTGGTTGACATGCGTGCATCCTCTCACAGCGGCTTGGAACAGTGCGCTGTGGAGCGTGGGAGCAGATGTGGGCGGGTGCGCGGCGAAGGAGAGCTACTCCGGGAAGGAGATCACCGTGATTTCGATCCCGAGACCCTCTTTCAACTCGACGGACGCGGCGCTCTCTACAAGCTCACCCATGACGCGGATCTCTGCGAGGCCGGCGTTGACAGCATTCGGGATCGTTGGGTTGGTGCTACGGCGCCAGATCTCAAGGAAATCGGCGAGTGTTGCAAGCGTCTCATCTGGTGCCTCCACGTGAAGCTGGCCATCCGGTTCATGTGTGTGCAACCAGTACATGCAGTTCTGGTTGATCCCGATGTTTGGTGGAACCTCTGCAGTTGTTCCGTCTGGCAGCTTGATCGTGAGCTGTGAGTGAATGTGATAGGCGGCGTCATGGCCACCTGCGTCGCACGAAACCGCGCCGACGTTCTCACCGAATCCACCTACAGGATCTGCAATGGGCACACCATCCTTATCCGTCCCCGAGCAGGCTGCAACCAGGAGTGCTACCGCAAGCAATCCAGCAACATGTGTCTTCATGAGCGCATGATAGCAAGTTGCTTGACACTACCTCAGCGCTCATACGCCACGCTCGCCACGGCGATCCAGCGAACTCCCGCCACGCGGAGCGCTCGCGCCGCCTCGCGGGCGGTTGCGCCGCTCGTCTGGATGTCATCAATCAACACCACCGCACTCGGCGGTTCCCCCTCGTCGGCGCACAGCATGGCTCCGCGCATGATCTCCGCACGTGCGGATCGGCTCGCTCCGTGGAGTGGGTCGGTCGCTCGAGTTCGTGTGAGCAGTGATCGCACCGGAAGCCGAGCCGCCTCCCCCGCCGCATGTGCCAGCAGCGCGGCGTGATCGAAGCCGCGCTCATGCACCCGGCGCTTATCTGTGGGGATCGGTACGAGTGTCACTTGATACGGCGCACGTCTCGCCACCTGTCTGATCGCAGGGAGGAGTGCGGCACCAAGCTCACGGGCGAGCCCCTGCACCCCTCCGTATTTCATGGAACGGATCGCCACACCGAGGCCCCCCTCGTATGGACCGAGCGCAGCGGACGCGGTGAGGCTCCCTGCCGGCAGCGCAACGGCGCGGTTTGGCAGCCACTCCGCACGACACTCCGCACAGAGCAGCGCCCCCTCGCACTCGCAGATGCCGCAGCGCGGAGAGG
>JBEDBF010000084.1:0-3913 GCA_041177405.1 Chloroflexota bacterium
CCGAGAAAGGCGGCGGTGAGCCGTGCGCGTAGCCCGCGGGGTGGAAGGCTATAGAGGCGTGTGAAGATGGAGTTCAGGATCCACTCCGCTCGCCGCGGTCACTCCTATCCGCAAATGCGTAGCCAACGCCACGCACCGTGCTGACATAGCGAGGATTCGACGGATCCACTTCAATCTTGTCTCGAAGGTGACTGACATGGACGTTGATCGTCTTCTCGTCGCCACTGATCGCCGCGTCGTAATCACGCACTCGCTCAAGGAGGTCGCGTCGGCTGAAGACACGACCCGGCTTCTCCGCCAGGAGGCGCAGGATCTCAAACTCGGTGGGGGTGAGGGCAATCTTCTTCCCCGCACGACTGACACGTCGGCGCTCGAGGTCAATGAGAAGTTCGTCGGCACGGATGATGCGCCCGCCGAGCGCGTCGGCGAGGTCACCATATGCGCGTCGCAACTGGGACTTGACTCGGCTGAGCAGTTCGCGGACCCGGAACGGCTTGGTCATGTAGTCGTCCGCACCGAGCTCTAGCCCGAGGATCGTATCCACCTCTTCATCGCGCGCCGTGAGGATGATGACGGGCGCCTTTGAGCCCCCGGCGCGAAGTCGCCGCAGCAGTTCAAAGCCGTCAATGCCAGGGAGTCGGACGTCGAGAATAAGGAGGTCTGGCGCCTGCGCAAGGCCAATCTCAAGTCCCTTATCGCCTGTTGCGGCGAGCAGCGCCGTATACCCCTCCCCCTTCAACGCCACTTCGAGTGCGAGGGAGACGGCGGGATCATCTTCAACAACGAGGATCGTCGCAGCCATGCTCAGACTTTACACCCGCCGCGCGGCTATCCTGTCCCTCCTATGAGCACGCCCCTCCCCCCGATCGCAGTGAAAGAGCGCGGCAAGGCACTGCTGAGCCGCCCCACGCTGAACAAGGACACCGCGTTTACCAAGGACGAGCGTCGGCTGCTCGGTCTGGATGGCCTCCTCCCCGCAACGGTTCTCACACTTGAAGAGCAGGTTGCCGTTGAGTTGCAGAAGATTCGCCGAAAGCAAGATCCGCTCGAGCGCTATATCGGTCTCGCGGCGTTGCAGGATCGAAACGAGACGCTCTTCTATCGACTGCTCGCCGAGAACATGGAAGAGTTTCTCCCTGTTGTCTACACGCCAACCGTTGGTGAAGCGTGCAAGCGTTGGAGTCAGATCTGGCGTCGAGCGCGCGGTGCATGGGTCACACCAGATGACCAGAGCAGAATTCCCGAACTGCTGCACAACGCAGCTGGCGGCGGAGAGACGCGCCTGATTGTGGTGACGGACAACGAACGGATCCTTGGCCTCGGTGACCTCGGGGTTGGCGGCATGGGGATCCCGATCGGCAAACTGTCGCTCTACACCGCCGCCGCGGGCATTCAGCCCTCATGGGCACTTCCCGTCTCACTCGATGTGGGGACGGACAACCAAGAGCTGCTCAGCGACCCTGCCTACCTCGGATGGCGCAAGCCACGACTCCGCGGCGCCGCCTACGACGCATTCATTGAATCATTTGTAGAAGCGGTTGCGACGGCGCTCCCAGGGTGCGTCATCCAGTGGGAAGACTTCAAGCAGGAGAATGCCATCAAGATCCTTGAGCGCTACCGCAACACGGTTCCCTCCTTCAACGACGACATTCAAGGGACTGGCGCCGTTGCGCTCGCAGGGCTCATCGCCGCGGTGAACTCAGGCGGCGGTTCCGGTAGTGGGCGCATGAGTGATCAACGCTTCCTCTTCTACGGTGCTGGCGCCGCAACTCTAGGCATCGTTCGACTTCTCCGCAAGCATCTCGAGAGTGCTGGGGCGAGCGAGAGTGAACGGGCGCGCGCGATCATCGCGATGGACTCAAAGGGGATCGTGCACGAAGGTCGCACTGATCTCACAGATGGGAAGAGCGAACTGGCAATCAGCAGCGAAACGTTCCAGGCACTCGGGCTGCAATCGTTGGATGCATCGGCAACGCTCGAGCAGATTGTGAAATCGGTTTCTCCAACCGCACTGATTGGAACGAGTGGACAGGCTGGCGCATTCACAGAGGCCGCAGTTCGTGCGTTGGCGACTTCAGCTCCAGCACCGTTGATCTGGCCACTCTCAAATCCAACATCATGCGCAGAGGCAACGCCAGAACAGATCCTTCAATGGAGTGGCGGGCGAGCCCTTGTTGCCACCGGTTCGCCGTTTGCACCCGTTACCGTTGACGGAACGACGCACCCAATCAGCCAGGCGAACAACGTGTATATCTTTCCCAGTGTCGGGCTCGCCGCGATCGCGGGTCGACTCAACAAGATTCCCGACCAGGCGTTTCTTGTGGCAGCGGAGGAGCTCGCCGCACTCACGCCTCAGGGTCGTGACTCAATCTACCCACCCGTCGCGCAGCTCCGCTCAATTAGTCGCACGATTGCGATCGCCGTGGTGCGCGCCGGGGTGGAGGCAGGGTGGGCACCGGCCGTTCCTGCCGATCGAATCGCGGATCTGGTCGACGCGGCGATGTGGAGTCCCGCGTACCGGCCATACCTTCCTGCTTGAATCAGAGGGGGCGATAGGATAGCCACTATGAAAATCGGACTTCTCCGCGAACGACTTGCTGGCGAGCGCCGCGTGGCGCTCGTCCCAGACGCTGCTGCCAAGCTGATCGCCGCGGGGCACCAAGTCGTCGCCGAACGTGGCGCCGGCAGCGCCGCAGGATTTTTGGATGCCGCATACGAGAAGGCGGGAGTAACTCTTGTCGCGGACGCTGCTGCGCTCGCCGCCGCTGCACCCAACGTGGTGGTGAAGGTGCGAAAGCCAGCCGCAGATGAAGTGGCCGCCCTCCCAAAGGGCTGCACGCTTATCTCACTCCTCACGCCCGGTGCAAACGAAGAGATTCTCCCCGCGCTCGCCAGTGCAAAGATCACCGCACTCGCGCTGGAGCTTGTGCCGCGCATCACACGCGCACAATCCATGGACGTCCTCTCATCACAAAGCGGCGTGGCCGGCTACAAGGCGGCACTCATGGGCGCCGCCGCACTCGACAAGTTCCTCCCCATGCTCACCACCGCTGCGGGATCGATCGCCCCGGCGAAGGCCTTCATCTTGGGTGCTGGGGTCGCGGGCCTCCAGGCGATCGCCACCACGCGTCGCCTTGGCGCAGTCGTCTCCGCGTTTGATGTGCGCGGCGCTGCTGGCGAACAGGTTCGCTCACTCGGCGCACAATTTGTGGAGCCGGCGGCGAAGGCAGAGGGGAGCGGCGGATATGCGCGCGCGCAGACGGACGATGAGACGGCGCAGAATGCGAAGATCATTGCCGCCCACATCAGCAGCCAAGACCTGGTGATCACCACGGCGCTGATCCCGGGTCGCAAGGCGCCCGTCTTGGTGACGGACGCCATGCTCGCCACCATGCGTGCAGGTTCGGTGGTGGTCGATCTTGCCGCCGAGTCTGGCGGCAATGTTGAGGGCGTGGTGGCGGGGGAGACAGTCATCAAGCACGGCGTACACCTGATCGGTGCTGTGAATGTTCCTGCAAGCGTCCCGCTTCACGCCTCGCAGATGTTTTCGACGAACGTACGCACCCTGATCACCCACCTCACCGCTGAGGGTGGCGCACTGAAGATTGATGCGGCGGACGAAGTGACGGGCCCAATGCTTGTCACCAACGCCGGCGAACCTGTGAAGCGTTAGGAGCATTGAGATGTTCAGTGTGATTGCAACGGCACTCGGAGTGGCAACGGTTGCCATCACGCTCGTGAGCGGTCCGTCAGCAACCGCCGCAAGCGGCACGGCGGGTGGCACGCTGGTAGACGCGCAGATCGTGGAGGTCTACGTCTTCCTTCTCGCCGCATTCACCGGCTACCAGATCATCACCAAGGTTCCGCCACTGCTGCATACGCCGCTGATGGCGGCAACGAACGCAATCTCTGC
>JBEDBF010000085.1:0-3885 GCA_041177405.1 Chloroflexota bacterium
GATCGCGCCAGCGGCCGTCTTGATGTCTTCCCTGAGACCCGCTTCGGTGAGCAGGTGCATCTTGGCGTGATAGTGCGAGTGGTTTCCGATCAAGTGCCCATCGTCAGCGATACGACGCGCCTGGTCAGGGAACGCCTCGGCCCAACGCCCCTGCACAAAGAAGGTGCCGTGCACGTTGAGCGATCCGAGCGTCTCACGGAATCGGTCCTCTGAGCCAACCAGATGATGCGGACGATCGGGGTGCTCAGCATCAAATGTGAGTGCAACGCGAAGGCTAGACATGACGTGATTCTCGCATCAGGCGCCGAGCGCACGACGGACGGTTGCCAACTCAGCCTCTCCGATCGCTCGCTCGTGCGCATGCGAGTACCAGTAGCCGCCCGCACGGGCAAACTCCGGAAGTGCGCGCAGCGTCGCCTCGACCTCAGACCATGTGACCCCAAGGTCGCTGAGTCGCCAACGTGTGCCGGCCGCCGTGACGATACTCCGCGCGCGATCGTGGTCGATCTCGGTCAGCGCAGTCATTGCGAGCACCCCCATCACCACGAGTTCACCATGCATGATCGTGCGACCCGTCACCGCTTCAAAGCAGTAGGCGAAGAAGTGCTCGCTCCCTTCTTCAAAGCGCGCGTGGCCAAGGTCATGGCAACGCCACCCAATCTCGCGGTGCAACTCCATCAGCGCGCGAATCCCCGCCTCTGAACGGGCGGCGATCTCTGGCGCCGCCGCCTCGAGAGCATCGATGTATCGAACGGAAGCGTACGCACCCTCCTCGTTCCACGCGGGATCGATCCCCTTTGCGACCGCAAGCTTCCAATCGGCGAGTGCGGTGAGACATGAGAGGACGTCGCCGATCCCAGCAGAGAGGAGCGCAAGAGGTGCTGAGCCCAAGATCTCGTAGTCGATCAGCACCTCATCGGGGACCGCGTCGCCGTCGTAGCGCACGCGCTCACCATCGCGAAGCGCACTCATCCGCGTGAAACAGGCGTCGACAGATGCAAGGGTCGGGAGCTGCACGAGTGGGAGCTTGCGTCGCCATGAGATCCACTTCGCCACATCCATCGCGGTCCCGCCGCCGATGCCGACCACGGTCACACCGTCGGGCGCCGCGTGCGCGAGGGCATCAAGCGTCTCTTGATCTAACGCTCTAGCGGAGACGAGGGCGGCCGGTGCGCGCCCGAACCTTGGCTCGACGATCGCCCAGGCTTCGGGCTGCGTCACTACCAGCGTCTGACCGAGTCGATCGCCAAGCCCACGAGCAAGGCCGGCTTCGTAAGCGGCGGCAAACCCATGCTGTGCGACAAAGGGGGTGTATCCATCACGTACCGCGCGCGGTGCGGGACCGCGGGTGATGGGCCGATCGCCTCCGTCACGCCCCGTCTTCCCTGTCTCCCACACACTCGTCACGATGCCTATCTTCTCATGCTGCAGCGGGCCACCTGCGCAACGTTCCATGCCCGTACCAGCGTGAATTGCCGACTTACTTCATCGCCGACTTACTTCTTGGTGGCGATCTTCACTGCATCGGATCGCGGTGATGGGCCGGCTGGAATCGTGTAGGCCACCAACCGAACGCTGTACGTTGCGCCAGGGGTCAAGCTGGTGATCGTGCAGTCCCGTTCGCTCGCGTCGGCACGGCACGAGCGTGTGGTCTGACCCTTTGCCGTTGCCTCCGCAATCCATCCGAACGGCGCACTCCCTGTATGTAGCGCCGTCCATCTGACGGTGATGCTCGTGCGCGTTGCAGTCAGCGCAGGTGCGGCAGGTTTGGAAGGAGGAGCCGCACCCCACGCCGTGATGCAGATGCGTCCACGACCACCTGGTTCCACGCTTCGCAATCGCAACGACGCGTATGCGACCGAATTGACAGAGCTTGCGAGCGCATCTGGCTCAGCGACGAGTCCCTCGCCGATCGCGCTGAAGGACTGGCTCGCGGCACTCCAGACGGCGATGTGCTTCGTTCCGGTGCTACCGGCTGCGTCAAAAACGCCACCCACCACAACTCGTCCATCGGGTGTAGCCGCAAGCGCGGTGATCCATGCTGCGCGGCGTATGCGTGTGACGCCACCACCCACTCGCTCCCATCCGTATCCGCTCAGTTGGCTCTCGCGAACGAGCGGACTGCCGTACCAGCCAACGCCCGTGCCAGCGGTCAGCGTGCCACCCGCGTCGAGCACAAGTGTGTGCGGCGCGTCCCCTAACACACTCGACGTTGCGCTCACTCTCCAGCCAGACACGAGAGGACTCCACCGCGCCACGAGGGCCTCTTGCGTGCCAATGCGAAGGTGACCGCTCGCATGAACCACTCCATCAGCAGTGAGTGCGACAGACTCCACGACTCCCTGGATGTCGCTGCTCGCAACGCCTGACTTCAATTCAATCCAACCTTCCCCTGCATCCCAGACACCAACGCTCACCGTCTTCGCCTTGCCTGGAACAGTGAAGCGCCCCCCGACCGCGATCCGGCCACTCGCCTGATCGAGGGAGATTGCGCGCACGACCACCGCTCCGCGCAAACCGTCACCGAGCGCCGTCCAGCGCCCAGTCTTGAGATTGAGCATCGCGATACCCCTCGCCGATGCGCGACTCGTGCCGTTGCTGACACGAACGAAGTCTCCGCCGACATAGAGACGCTGGCGCGCACCATCAACACGAATCTCGTTCACCGTCGCAGCGCTTCCGTCGGCGCGGGTGAGCGAGGCGAACGGCGCCCATTTTCCAACCTTGGGATCACGAGCAGCGAGTCCAGAAACCGCGACTCCACCCGCTCGAGTCAGCGCGGCACCTCCAGCAACCAGCCGACCGTCTGGAAGTTCAGCGAGCGCCGTCACGAGACCGGACCAGTCGCCGGTTTCGGTGTAAGAGAGGTCGAGCCATGAAGGCGCACCGCCAACACTCGTACCACTCCCCCCACAGGTGAGGAGCGAAGCAGGGGGAGTGACGGGGAACGGCTCAGGGTTTGCGCGGATTGCGGCGGTAAGGCTCGCGCCACTCGCACCAGCAACCGCTTGCGCTGCACTCGGAGCAGGAGTATCGAGGAGACCGATCAGGTTGATTGCGAGATCATCTGCATAGTTGCCGGGTGTTCCCATTCCATTTGCAGTCACAGCAATCGTCACGCCGAGCTCAGGGATTCGACGCAAGCTCGTGCTAACGCCGCTGTACCCGCCCGTATGTCCATAGGTGCGCAGCGTGCCGAGCCAACTGCGATCCATCATGCTGCCGATCGTGTACGACCACGGGAGGCCCGTAAGGTTTGCAATACCGTTGATCAGTTGCGTCTGGCTCCCCTCTAACAGCCTGTCACCCCAAAGAAGCTCGCCAAACTTCGCAAGATCGCGTGGCGTAGCAAAGAGGTCGCCCGCACCGCGCAGGATCGCCGCCGCTGAGCGAGTTGGCCCCCATCCAGGCTGGCCAAAGGGCCGCATCTTGCCGCGCGACCAGATGTGCGTACGCGCCGCACCAGCGACCGGACCAAACGCGGTTTCAGTCAGTCCAAGCGGTTTGATGATTAGCTCCTGCATCAACTCGCGCCAACCGACGCCCGTGGCCTTCTCCGCGGCAAGCGTGATCAGGGTGAAACTTGAATTGGAGTAATCAAAGTCACCAATCTCTCCACGCGGTAGAAGATTCTGGACGGCGGTCTTTGGACCAACCTTGCCGTTCGGATGCTCGATCAGCCAGCTCATCCGCGTGTATTTATCTGTCAGCCAGTCACTCATCCCGCCTTCGTGACGCAGCAGATCCTCAATCGTGGCCTCTGGGCGAACATCTGCGTAGGGCACGAGCGAAGCGGCGCGTGTGCTGAGCGGCATCACGCCGCAGGCATCGAGCAGCAGCGCAAGCGCCGCAGTGAACGGCTTGCTGACACTCGCGAGAGCGAAC
>JBEDBF010000086.1:0-3845 GCA_041177405.1 Chloroflexota bacterium
GATCTCTGATGTTGAGATCATCTGAATGTTCACCTTTGCATCAGCAAGCGTGCCGAACATGCGCGCCGCATAGCCTGGTGCGTTCTGAATGCCGGCACCAACAATGGAGATCTTCGCCACGCTCTCATCAATCTCAAGCGCACGCGCGCCAATCTCTTGGCGAATCTTCTCAAGGATCGGTCGTGCCGCCGCAAGGTCGCTGCGGCTGCAGGTGAAGGAGAGGTCGGTGGTGCCGTCATGCGAAACGTTCTGCACAATCATGTCCACATTGATGTTCGCCGCGGCGAGCGGATCAAAGATGGACTTGGCGATGCCCGGGCGGTCAGGGACGGCGACCATGGTCACCTTCGCCACCTTCGTATCTGCGGCGAGGCCGCGCACCTTGTTTCGCTGTTCCACCTGCGTATCCTCCTTGATCTGGGTTCCGGGCTGATCCACAAACGAGCTGAGCACCTCAATGGTGACGCCGTTCACCCAGCCCAACTCTACGGCGCGTGTCTGCATGACCTGCGCCCCCTGGTTGGCGAGCTCCAGCATCTCCTCATATCCGATCACCTGCAACTGCCGGGCGTCCGAAACCACGCGTGGATCCGCCGTGTAGACGCCCGTCACGTCCGTGAAGATCTGGCAGCGCGAGGCACCGAGGGCGGCGGCGAGGGCCACGGCCGAGGTGTCTGAGCCGCCTCGACCGAGCGTGGTGGTCTCGGTGCCGCTCACCCCCTGGAAGCCGGCCACGATCACCACGCGACCGGCGCTGATCTCTTCGCGCACCCGCTTCGGCTCAATGGCGGCGATGCGTCCCTTGCCGAACGTTCCGTCGGCGCTGATCCCCGCCTGGGCGCCGCTGAGGCTCACCGCCTCCACGCCGCGCGCGCGCAGCGCCATCGCCAACAGCGCCGCCGACTGGATCTCACCAGTGGCCAAGAGTGCGTCCTGCTCACGCGCGTCGGGGAGCGCGCCGCCGGTTACCTGCGACGCGAGTGCAAGAAGGTCGTCGGTGGTGTCACCCATGGCGGAGACAACGGCAACGACGCTGCTCCCCGCGGCGCGGTCTGCCGCAATGCGCGCTGCAACGGCGCCGATGCGCGCGACATCTGCAACGGAGCTACCGCCGTACTTCTGAACAAGGAGCGCCTCACTCATGCGCCGAAGCCTTCGTATGCCTCAATGCGCACGCCATCCGTATCCACGTCAAAACGCAGCGCACCGCCGCCAATCTGCGCGGTGCTGATCGCCGCCTCCATAGCCTTCGCAACCGCACTCACGCGCGACGCATCATCCACGATCGCCAACACCGACGAGCCGGCGCCGGCGAGACAGGCGCTCACCGCGCCAGCGCCGACGGCGGCGGAGATCAGTGCGGGCATGGCGCGATACTTCGCGGCGCGATACGGCTGATGCAGTCGATCGTCGGCGAGGAGTGCAAACCCCGCCACGTCGCCAGCCTCCAGCGCGGCGATCCCCGCCGCCATGCGGCTCGCATTGTGCACCGCATCCTCCATCGGCACCTTGTTCGGCAGCGCTGCGCGCATCTCGCTGGTAGGGAGTCGCAACTCGGGGATCGCAATGACCGGGATCGTCTCTTCTGGAAGTGCAATGAGCCGTGCGGTCAGCACGCCGTCCACGCGCGCGCTCGCCACGAGTCCGCCGAAGATTGCGGCTGAGGCGTTGTCCGGATGCCCTTCATAGTCGTCTGCGGCGGCGAAGAGGCGGTCGGTTAGGTCGTCGGGGAAGAGATCGGCGCATGAGCCGGGAAGGTCATCAATGGATCCGGATGCGCCAGCGAGCGCGGCGCCTGCAAAGAGACCACCGACGAATGCGGCGGCGGATGAGCCAAGTCCGCGCGCGAGCGGGATGCGATTCAGCGTCTTGATCTCGAGGGAGAGTCGCTCAGCGTCAGCCACGCCCGCGGCGGCGAGGCCGCGCACGATCGCCCCCACGATCACGTTGCTGCGATCCGTTGGCAGCTCACTCAGCCCTTCGCCCTCCACCACGAGCGCAACGCTCCCTGTTGCACCTGCGGCGGCGAGGCCCGCAACCCGGACCGTCACTTCGTTGCGGTAGTCGATGGACATGGCCAAGACGTCGTAGCCCGCACCAAGGTTTGCAATCGTGGCGGGAACCGAGAGCGTCACCGAACGCCCTACGAGTGTCTTCAGTTGCTCGTCACTCATCGCATCACCCTCCACTCACCATCCGAGCGCCGTGCGCACGCCAGCGAGCGTGGCATCAGCTTCGCGAATCTCGCCAATCAGGCGCGACGCGGTGTCCGGATCCTTCAAGCCGAAGCCGGTCATCACCGCAACAATGCGCGCCGAACCATCCACGCGTCCCGACGCGATCAGGTTTCGCAAGCCCGCAATTGGCGCGGCACATGCGGGCTCGACGAAGATCCCACCAAGGCGAATGATCTCTTCTTGTGCGCGCAGGATCTCAGCATCGGTAACGGAATCAATAAGCCCACCCGATTCATCGCGCGCGGCGATCGCCGTCTCCCACGATGCCGGCTTGCCGATGCGAATTGCCGTCGCCACCGTCTCTGGATTTGCAATCGGCGCACCGCTCACCAGGGGCGCAGCGCCCGCCGCCTGCAGCCCGACCATGCGCGGTCGCCGCTTCGCCGCGCCACTCGAAACCGCGTCGTTGAAGCCGCGCCAGTAGGCGCTGATGTTCCCCGCATTGCCAACCGGGAGTGCCAGCACGTCCGGCGCATCACCAAGATCGGCAACGATCTCGTGCGCGGCGGTGGCCTGCCCTGCAATGCGGTGCGGATTGATGGAGTTCACGATCTCAACGCCGCCGCCCGCGGCGCCGAGCTGGCGGACGATGTCGAGCGCGTCGTCGAAGTTGCCGCGAATCGAGATCACCTTCGCCCCAGCGGCAAAGGCCTGCAGCAGTTTCCCTGCGGCGATCTTCCCTGCGGGGAGCAGGACGACCGCCTCGATCCCAGCGGCGGCGGCGTATGCGGCGGCGGATGCAGAGGTGTTGCCCGTGCTCGCGCAGACCACGGCGCGGGCGCCAGACTCCACGGCCTTCGCCACCGCCACCACCATGCCGCGATCCTTGAACGATCCGGTCGGGTTCGCCCCTTCTACCTTCAGCCACAAGTCAGATGCGCCAAGAGAAGCACCCAAGCGCGGTGCGCGCACGAGCGGCGTCGCCCCCTCGCCCAGCGTCAGCATCGGCGTCGCAGCCGTCATCGGCAGCACCGCTCGGAAGCGCTCCATCAGCACGGGTCGCGCAGCGTTGCTCATCGCCAGACCCACTTCGGCACGTTCGGCAGGATCTCCCCGCGCCAGCCGTCCCAGTCTTCCGTCACCACGCCACCGTAGAAGTTCACGAAGTGCAGGTCCGCGCGGCGCAGCTCACTCGCCACCGCACGTCGCGCATCGGCACGAAGACCGCGCGCCACCAGCACCACGCGACCCGCCTCGCGCGCGCCTTCATAAACGAGTAGATCTGCCGCCTGATCCGTGTTCAGATGTCGGAGCCAGTTCATCAGGCGCTCGAAGCGGCCGCTCTTTCCCAACGTTGCAACGCCGTCGCCGCCAGCAACCAGCCGTCGCACCTCCGTCGCCCCAGCATCGCGCAGCAGCGCCTCGCCGCGCGCAGCAACAGCCTCGCTGTCCGCAACCGCCATGTACCAACCGTTCGGATATGGGAAGCGCATCGCGTCAGCCATCAGGCGCCACGCTTCTTCTTCGCCGCAAGGAACCACGCTGGTGCTGGCGCGTTATTTGCGGGCGGCAGGTCACCCCACGACGAACCCTCACCGCGTGCCACGGCCAAGATGTCGCTGATCACGCCACTCGCCGTCGATCCTGGTCCGGCCCCCGCACCGGCGA
>JBEDBF010000087.1:0-3792 GCA_041177405.1 Chloroflexota bacterium
GTGGGGTGTGGTGGGGGTACCCGCCCCCGAGAGCCACGGCGGAGGGGGATCAACGTGTTTACTGGCGAGTACCGCCATACGATCGACGGGAAGGGACGGGTCGCCGTCCCCGTGCGCTTCCGCGCCCAGCTCGACGAAGGCGCATTCGTCTCCCGCTGGCTCGATAACTGCCTCGCCATCTTCCCGCGCGCCGCCTGGGACGATCTCGCCGCAAAGGTTGCAGCGCTCCCAACCGGCAATGCGAGTGCGCGTGAATTCGGACGATTCCTCTTTGGGAGCGCCTTCGAGGTAGAGCTTGATGCGCAGGGACGACTCCTCCTCCCAGCGACCTTGCGCGCTTGGAGTCAGCTTGAGAGCGAAGCCATGGTGGTCGGTGCCCGCGATCACGCCGAGATCTGGACTCCGACGCGATGGGACACATACCGCGGTTCGATGGAGTCGTCGGATGCGCTTGCCGCACAACTAGAAGGGCTCGGCTTCTAATGCTGGAGGCACGAGACACTGCTCAGGCAGGTACCGTGCATGAGCCCGTTCTCTTACGCGAAACCATTGAGGCACTCTCTCCGCGTGCTGGGGGCCGCTACATTGATGCAAATCTTGGCGGTGGCGGCCACGCGGCAGCGGTGCTCGCGGCGAGTGCCCCGGACGGAACGCTGCTTGGCATCGATGCAGATGCAACAGCGATCACGCGATCAAAAGTCCGACTCGCGCAGTACGGAGCGCGACTTCAGACCTTTCACGGAAGCAGTGCGCGCATTGCTGAGGCGGCCGCCGCTGCTGGGCTCCTCGGAGTAGACGGGATCCTCTTCGACCTCGGCCTCTCGTCCGATCAGCTCGTTGATCGCGAGCGAGGCTTCGGGATTCGTACTGGAGGGCCACTAGATCTTCGCTTCAATCCTGGAGAAGGAGAGAGCGCTGCGTCATTACTGGCGCACCTGACGGTGCACGAGCTAGCGACAATCCTCCGTGAGTTTGGTGAAGAGCCGCAGGCGGCGCGCATCGCGCGCGCCATCGTTGATCGACGTGCGTCGACGCCGGTCACCACCGCCGAAGAGCTCGCACAACTTGTGGCAGAGGTTGCTTCGCGCCCAGGGAAACCGTCTCGAATCCATCCTGCGACGCGAGTCTTCCAGGCGCTGCGGATTGCCGTCAATGACGAACTTGGCGCACTCGCGACCGCACTCGACGCCTCGATTCGCCTTCTTGCTGTCGGCGGACGCATCGTGGTGCTGACCTATCACTCTCTTGAAGATCGAATCGTCAAGCGAGCGTTTGCCGCCGCAGCGCGCGGTTGCATCTGCCCGCCGAAAGTTCCACTCTGCGGATGCGGAGAGACGCCTTCACTACGGTTGATCACCGATAAGCCACTGACCGCGTCGGAAGAAGAAGTTGCGCGCAATCCCCGCAGCCGCAGTGCGAAGCTGCGCGTTGCGGAGCGCATCGGGGTGGCGGCATGACGGCGATCGGTCGACCGCTGCGCGGCGCCCAGCTGGTTGCCCCCATTACGCAGCAGCGCGTCCCCGATGGGCGCTTTGCAGCGGCTGCGCGACAGCGCGCCGCAATTCGTCAAGCCTTTCAGCCGCTCTCGCACCAGAGCGGTACTGGCTCTATTCGCACCAGCCCGCGCCCTCTCCCTGGGACGGCGCGCCCTCGCATGGCAATCACTGCAGGCGCGCTTCCGCGAGGTCGGATCGGCGTCTCCGCGTGGAGCTCTACCCAGCGCTCAGGACTCTTCGGTTTGCAGCTCGCGCGCGTCGTCACGGGCGGTGCGGTGGTCTTTGCAGCGCTTTTCGTTGCGCTCATCCTCAGCCTGGAGGTGACCACTTCATCCGCGCGAATCGAACAGCTGAAGAATGAGCAGGCCAAGATCGTCGAGCAGATTCGTGCCGGTGAGACGGAGATGAGTCGCGTGGGTCGCGAGCCAGCCGTTCGACGTCGTGCCTTCGAACTCGGGATCGGTCAACTGACCAACCCCTTGATCGTGGAGGAGCGCTGAAGTGAGCGCCGACCCGCGAGCCGTTCGCACCGATCGCTCGGGACGCGGCATCGTGATCGGGATCGCCTTGGTGCTCGCCGGAACTCTCTGCCTTGGCCGCCTTGCGCAGTGGCAACTCATCGAACGAGATCGACTGCTAGACGTTGCGGGTAGCAGGCTCAGCCTGTCACAAAGCGTCGAACCTTTGCGAGGAACCATCATGGATCGCACGGGATCTGTAGTCCTTGCGGCAACCGTGATGCGATATCAGCTGATCGCGGAAACCAGCGAGCTGACAGATACGGAACGATCGGCACTTGAGTCCACGCTCCTTCAAGTGCTCTCGCTCGACGACATTGATGCCACGCGACTTCGCGCTGGACTCGCCGCACGGCGTGCGTGGAGCCTCCTGCTTCCAGCGCTTGACGAGTCAGCGGCCGAGGTGGTACGCGCGGCGTCAACAGCCGGCCGACTTCCTGGAGTCTCACTGCGCGAGGTCCGAACGCGACTCTATCCACAACCTGGCGGGGCCACGGAGACAAGCCTTGCGAGCCACCTCCTTGGATTCGTCAATGGATCTGGCGCAGGACAATATGGTGTTGAGGAGTACTACAACGAACAGTTAGGGGGGAGCGCGCAAGTCACACGCCTGGAACGCGGCGCCGATGGCATCGAGCGACCTGTGATCGTCCGTGAGGCGCGAGAAGGCGTCGATCTTCAGCTCAGCATTGACGCAGGACTACAGACACTCGTTGAGCAGGAAGTTGCGGCCGCTGGTGTGGCAAATCAAGCAGAGTCGGTGAGCGTGGTCGTCATGGACCCTTATTCGGGTGACGTCCTCTCGTCTGCATCATGGCCTTCATATGACGCAAATCGCTATGGGGTTGTTGCCGCGCGAGATCCATCTCGATTCATTGATCCAGCCGTTAGCAGCGTCTATGAACCAGGATCCGTGATGAAGGCAATCACGAGTGTTGCGGGGCTTGAGAGCGGGTCGTACTCACCGAACAGCATCATTGGTGACCAGTCGGTCTTGAAGCTTGACAACGGTGTAAACGAGGTGCGCAATGCAGACCGTCGCTCAAAGGGCCAGATGACGCTTGCCGCTGCGTTTGCCTGGAGTAGAAACGTTGTCTTCTCGAAAATCGCGCTCTCACTTGGGGCCAGCACGGGCGAGGCTTCACGGGCGCTCTACGGAACGTGGCTGCGCTTCGGTTTTGGCGGAAAGACTGGGATTGATGTTGCGAGCGAAAGTCAGGGTCTTGTCAATAGTCCTGAGAAGCAGCGCTGGAGTGAGCTCGACCTTGCAAACGCCTCATTCGGTCAAGGAGTCGGTACGACGCTGATCCAACTCGCCACCGCATATTCGGCGATGTTGAACGGAGGCGTACTCGTTCGCCCACGAGTGGTTCGGGCGGTTGACGGCGTAGAGCAGCCGATCATCAGCAGAGGGAAAGCAACCACTCCGCGAGTCTCCTCACAGATCGTTGAAATGAGCACGGGGCTCACAAAACTCGTGCCAATCTATACCCGACTTGCGAGCATTCCGAACTACGCCTCTGGCGGAAAGAGCGGTACAGCGCAGATCTGGCTGAACAAAGAGCTGAACGGCGGTGAGGCTGGTTGGGATAAGCGCCACTACAATTTCAGTTACGTGGGCTGGATCGGCCGAACCTCACCGGAGTATGTGATCGCCGTCTCGCTGCGGCGCGTGCCGCCCGTCGTGAATCGCGTCGGCGTGATCCTCAACAACATCGAATCCTATGAGCTCTTCCGTCGGGTCGCGGAGGATCTCACCGTGCTCTTCAAGATGACCC
>JBEDBF010000088.1:0-6000 GCA_041177405.1 Chloroflexota bacterium
GTGGTGCGTATCAGTCACTCTAAGACTTCGCACGACGCACCCAGTTGCCGCTCAGCGCGCTGGAGCGCCTCATTCGCGCGGGCGCGCTGGACGCGTTCGGCGGCGAGCGTCGCGCGCTCCTCTGGCAGGCGGCGGAGGTTGGTGCATCGATCGCGCTCCCGCCACGTGACGCGCCCGCGCACCTCACGCCAGTTGATCGACTTGAAGCACTGATCGACGCGCATGGCTTAGTTGGCGCGGATCCCGCCATGCAGCCAATAGAACTCTGGCGCGAGGCGCTGACACGCACCGGCACCGCAACTGTTGCCTCACTCCGTCATTGCGCGGCGGGGCCTGCGCGCATTGCGGGGCTCTTACTGAGTAGACAGCAGCCGCCAACGGCGCACGGCACCGTCTTCTTGGCGCTCGAAGATGAGACGGGAATCGCCAACGTCACGATCCGCGCGCGCGACTGGCCGCGCCTGCGCGGCGCCGTCCGCAGCGCCTCGCTCCTGCTCGTCGAGGGCGAACTGCAGCGCACGGGCGAGGTGGCGAACCTTGTCGCCACGCGCATCGCCCCGCTCACGCGCGCCGAGATGCCGCGCCAGGTGCGGACTGGGTATCGCTGAGGACTATCCTGTCGCCATGTGTGGACGCATCGTGCAGAACAGCAGCCCAGAGGAGATCGCGCGCGAATTCGGCGCCGCAATCGATCCCGTCATGCGCAGCTCATGGGAGCCACACTGGAACGCAGCACCCACCTCAACCGCAACACTGATCGCGCCGCATGTGGAGGTTGAAGAGGCGGGCGGCACGGTGGTCCACGAGCGACTCCTCACCTTTGGGCGCTGGGGGCTCGTCCCGCACTGGGCAAAGGACGAGACGCTCGGCAACAGACTCTTCAACGCGCGCGCAGAGACCGTGGAGAAACTGCCGAGCTTCCGCGATGCCTTCAAGAGCGGACGCGTGATCGTCCCCATTGATGCCTTCTACGAGTGGGAGAACCCTGAACACCTAGAAGCACTCGGCACGCCAATCTCCAAGAAAGCACCGAAGCAACCGTGGGCGTTTCTCCCCGCACGCGGCGGCCACTTTGCGCTGGCCGGACTTGCGAGCGTGCGTTCGCGCACCGACGGTCCGCCACTGCGCACCTTCACGCTGATCACCACCGAAGCGAACGCCGTCGTCGGCCGCATCCACGACCGCATGCCAGTGATGCTCAACACACTGGAAGAGCGCGCGGCCTGGCTCAACGAGCGCACGCCGCTCAACGAGATTCGCTCACTCCTCGGCCCTGCACCTGACGCGCTGGTGAGCGCGCGTCGTGTCTCGCGCGCCGTCTCCAACGCGCGCAACGAAGGGCCGCGCCTCCTGGACGAGATCCCCGACGAGAGCGTGGGGCTGGGGCTCTAAATCTCGAGCGGAACGCCGAGAAGTTGCAAGAGTTCGTTTAGGTTGGCACGCGCTTGTGCGAGTGCGGCGTTGGATGCGGTGAAGCAGGGGAAGCTCGCAAAGTAGATGTCGCGGCTGCGAACCTCAACAGACTGCTGAATGATGCCCACACATGCACGCGTCGCTGCAGCGGCCCGATCGAAGAGGCTTGCAAACTCGACGAGATCCGCCTCCTCTGGGCCGGCTGGCAGCAGCGCCAGCTCCGCGGCGTAGGTTACCTGCGCGCTCTCAATGATGGCTGCCGACTCATTCGCGGCGCTTCCGATCAGCGCCCAGTCTGCATCACCGCCCGTCCACGCCTGGTCAAACGCATCGTCAGATGCGGCGAGCGCATCACTCAGTGAACTCGCCGCGTTCGCATATCCGCGCGCGGTTGCCGCGGCCGAGGCCGGCGACTGTTTCTCCCGCTCTGAGCCGTGCGGTCCAATCCCCGCCACCGCCACAAACACGGTGAGCAGCAAGCCGAGAAGGAGTCCAACAACCCACGAACCGACCAGTGATCTCATGCTCGGATTATAGGCTGCCCCCGCCCTTAGACTGCACCCATGAACCAGTCGCCACACGCCGTGCTCATGATCAACCCGCTTGGGTTCAATCCAAACCCTGAGACCGCGGTGGATAACGCCTTTCAGGATGCAGCGATCCTTGATGCAACGGAGCGCGCGGCGGTTGCGGCCGAGGCGCGCGTCGAGGTTGCACGCATTGCGGAGGGCTTACGTGGGCTCGGCGTTGAGGTGCTGCTGATTGATGATCTCCCTGAGAGTGAAGTCCCTGATTCTGTGTTTCCAAACAACTGGATCAGCACACATGAAGATGGCCGCATCGTGCTCTACCCCATGGCCACACCGAGTCGTCGACGCGAGCGTCGTGCGGATGTGGTGGAGGCGCTGCGCGCACGATACGTGGTGAACGACGTGATTGACCTCTCTGCAATGGAACAGGACGCGCTCTACTTAGAGGGGACGGGTGCGCTGGTGTTGGATCACGTCAACCGCGTCGCCTACGTTGCGCGATCAGGTCGTGCGCACACTGCGGCAGCGCTGCGCTGGTGCTCAGCAATGGAGTACGACGCAGAGATCTTCGACACGGTAGACGCGCACGGTGCACCGATCTATCACACCAATGTGGTGCTCTCCATTGGGAGCGAGTTCGTCACCGCCGGCCTGGAAAACATCCCCGACCCCACCGAACGAGCCCGGGTCCTGGCGCGACTCACCGCCTCGGGCAGGGAGGTGGTGGCGCTGGACCCTGCTCAGGTTGCCGAATTTGCCGGTAATGGACTTGAGCTAGTAGGCGCTGACGGACGGCGAATCTTCGCCCTTTCGGCGCGCGCGGCGGCGGCGCTGCGGGCCGACCAGCGTGCGCAGATCGAGCGTTTTGCGCACGTTTTTCCGATCAGCATCCCGACCATCGAGCGATCTGGCGGCTCCGTCCGATGCACGCTGGCGGGGATCCACCTGCCGCCTCGGGGTGCCGCAGGGGGCTGAATCTGGGGCCACACTTTTTGGCTGCTCATTTGCGCTTCACAAATCCCGCGCGGTCTGGCACGCTAGAGGTCGCAGGGCCAGATGGGTCCTGGGGAGTTTAGTTGAGGTGAACAACATGGCAGCAAAGAAGAAGGCAAAGAAGGCCGTCGCCGCAGTTGCGGCTGCAGCGCCTGCTGCGCCGAAGGTCAAGAAGGCCAAGAAGAAGGCGGTCAAGAAGGCCGCTGCGAAGAAGGCCGTCAAGAAGGTAGCCAAGAAGGCCGTGAAGAAGGCCGTGAAGAAGGTTGCCAAGAAGACCGCAAAGAAGAAGACGGCGAAGAAGGCTGTCAAGAAGGCCGCGAAGAAGGCCGCTCCAAAGAAGAAGGCTTCCAAGAAGAAGGCTTCAAAGAAGGCCGCTGCGGCAGCTCCTGCTCCAGCAGCAGGTTGGAGCATCTTCGGTTCCAACAACAAGTAGTTTGACGACCGTCGCGTTCGCGCGACACGTCACGTGCTGATGTGAAGAGACCCCGCCCATCTGGGCGGGGTCTCTTCTTTCTGTTCGCAGCGCGTGCGCACGCTTACGAGATTCGCTTCCTCCCCTTGTTGCGTTCACGTAGCGCCACACCGAGTGCACGACGCGTTGATGGTGGAACTGCGGGACGGCTGCGTCGCGAGCTCATGCCATCTGGCAGATATGCGCCGAACGATGCGGCGAAGTCAATCTCTTCAAGCTCTGTCGCTCCATCTTCCAGGTAGACGGCATCATTGGCGTCGAGCTGCTCAATGAGCGTGACGATCTCCGGGCTCATGGCGGCGGAGGTGATCAGCAGGCGCTCATCTGGGTGGGTAGGCCCAGGCGCAGTAGGCGGTGGCACCCGCCACATAGACGCTCATCAGGCGGGCACGATTTGAGTTGCGACGTTTTGGGACATCAGCGCGAACTCGGCTAGAGAGTTGGCTCATGGGGCTCCTTCCGCTGTGCAGAGCCGTCCGGCGGCGCCGTGACGGGATCGGCAACCCTACCGTAGATCTCCCCTGTGTCAAGTGCCTGACACAGATCTACCGCACGGGTTGCGCACGGTCGGCGGATTGCCTCAATACCCGCGGCGCACCATCTCGATGAAGACGCGACCGGCAGTTCGAGCGTCACTCTCTGCGCGGTGCGCCTGGCCCTCCACCTTGATCTGGAACTCTTTGACCACCTCTTCCAGGCGCGGCCACTTCTGATCTGGCGCGGTGAGCCCGCGCATGGTGCAGAAGGTGTGCTGATCTCGCCCCAGTTCGATGCCAAGCCACTGCAGACCCTCCGCGTCAAAGGACATGTTGTGCGCAATCACCAGCTCGGCACCAGCGAGGCGCTCCGCCAGCGCGTCCCCCGCCTCATCCACATCGACGCCGTCCCGATCAACAATCGACTGTGTAATACCCGTCAACTCCGCAATGAAGTCGCTCACGAGCGTCCCCGAATTGACGAGCGTTGACCAGGCATCCACCTCACGGTCTCGCTCAAACGTGATCAGACCGATCTCGATGACAGCAACGTCAGGGTCTTTCTTCCAGATACCAGTGGTCTCAAAGTCGAGCGCCACCCAACGCTTCGGCAGGGTGCCGCGGAATCGATCGCGTGGCTCGGGGAGGATCATGGGGTGATTATGGGGGTTCGCCGCTACGATGTCTGCATGGAAGTGCTGTTGATCGCTCTCGCGGCGCTCGCCGCATCAGCTCTCACGCTCGTCTCAGGTTTTGGCCTCAGCACTGTGCTCGTTCCGGTGTTCGCCCTCTTCTTTCCGCTCCCACTTGCGATCGGTGCCGTGGCGTTTGTCCATCTCATCAACACGCTCTTCAAGGTTGCGCTCCTCTGGCGTGCGGTTGACTGGTCTGCCGCGCTGCGCTTCGGCCTCCCCGCCGCTGGCGCGGCGATCCTTGGTGCTGCACTGCTCGGCGCCCTCGGCGCGGCAACGCCGCTCTTCAGCTACGAACTTGCCGGCGCCCGCGCCGCCGTCACGCCGCTGAAGCTCGTGGTGGGGCTGATCATCCTCCTCCTTGTGGCACTCGAAGCGTCGCCGCTGGCGAGCAGCTTGCAGATCTCGCCACGCGCGCTCCCGATCGGTGGACTCCTCTCAGGCTTCTTCGGCGGCCTCACCGGAAATCAGGGCGTCTTGCGCAGCGCCTTCCTGTTGCGGCTACGCCTGAGCCCAGAGAGATTCGCCGCCACCGGCGCGGTCGGCGCTGCGTTCGTCGACCTCTCTCGCCTTGCCGTCTATGGGAGCGGGGCGAGCGCGCTCGCACTCAGCACAGAGGGTCCACTTCGTCACGCGCTCATCGGCGCCACCGCCGCGGCACTCGTCGGCGCAGCGGTTGGACGCCAACTCGTGCGGTACATGAGTGGAACGCTGCTTCGGCGTATCGTTGCTGTTGGGATGATGCTGATTGCACTGCTGATGATCGCGGGGCTGATATGAGCGGCATCGTTGCGCGCGCCGCGCGAAACCGTACCGCGGAGCTCCTCGTCGTTGCTGGAGCAGCCGCGATCTTAGGCTGCGACCTGATCGACCCAACACTCGACGCGCGCATCTACGCCGCCTCCGAACATGCGCTTGGGCCCGCCGCGTGGCTCTTCCATACAGGACTCGCCCTTCTCTTCCTTGTAGTGCTGCTTCTCTATGTGCGCCTGCGCACAAGTCCCGCACATCGTGGAGTGCGACGTGGGTTGGTGGTTGGCGCAATCGCGGCGATTGGCGTTGTGGTGTTCCCCACGGATCCAGGCTGGGGCGTGGTCAGCGTCCCTGGTCGACTGCATCCGATCTTCGCGCTGCTCGCGGCGGGGAGCCTGCTCATCCGATCTTTGCGCTGCTCGCGGCGGGGAGCCTCCTCTATGTCGGCTCACGACTCTCGCGCCCGCGCAGGCTGCTGCTGCACACCGCCCTCTTCATTGGCGCAGGGTTCCTTGGAGGGTTCGTTGGCGGTGGTGCAGGATTCGCCGAACGCTTCGCGCTGGCGATTGTGGGGCTGCTGCTCTATCTCGGCGCGTATCGCTCGCGAACGGGTGAGATCTAGCTAGGCGTTCTTGCCGTTCAGGCGTTCTTCCGGTTTACTGGACGAGGTC
>JBEDBF010000089.1:0-3672 GCA_041177405.1 Chloroflexota bacterium
ATCGCGATCGAGGTTGGTCAGCGCTTCGCCATCCGCGAGGGCGGCCGCACCGTTGGTGCCGGCTCCATCACGAAGATCACCGAGTAACCGATGGCCAAGGCAGAGAACCGACCAACGCTGCAGCTCGCATGCACGGAGTGCAAGGAGCGGACGTATACAACGCGTAAGAACAAGCGCAATGATCCGAACCGCCTTGAACTCAACAAGTACTGCCCGCGATGTCGCGTGCAGCGCTTGCATCGCGAGACGAAGTAGGTAGGGGTTTAGCAGTTAGGGGCGTAGCTCAATTGGTAGAGTACCGGTCTCCAAAACCGGTTGTTGTCGGTTCGAGTCCGGCCGCCCCTGCCAGCCTCTCGGCGAGAGCCGCAGAGGGCGACACGAGAGAAGTAAGGAGCAGAGAAGCGTGAAGTCAATCAGGAAGTTCCTGGCCGAAGCGTTCTCCGAACTGCGCAAGGTGGCGTGGCCGAACGCGCAGCAGGTGCGCGTGTTGACGGTGCTCGTCTTTGGCGCGTCCATCTTCGTCGGCTTCTATATCGCCTTCTGGGACCTTCTCTTCACTGAGCTGCTGAAGCTCATCAACCCCGCCTGATCAGCCTACGAGCGAGGAGTAGAACGTGAGCGAAACCGCTGACATCACCACAGAGAAGAGCGCTCCCACCGTCAAGCGACACTGGTACGCCATCCACACCTACTCGGGCTTCGAGAACAAGGTGAAGGCGAACTTGGAGCACCGTATTGAGTCCATGGACATGAAGGACCGCATCTTCCAGGTGGTGGTCCCGATGGAAGACGAGATCCAGATCCGTGGCGGGGTACGCACGACCGTTCAGAAGAAGATCTATCCGGGCTATGTGCTTGTGGACATGTATATGGAGCCGGAGAGCTGGTACGTGGTGCGCAACACGCCAGGCGTCACGAGCTTCGTCGGCGGCTCCGCCATTCCAGGGATGAAGGCCGACCCGGTGCCACTGACAGAGACCGAAGTGAAGCAGATCCTGCGACAGCTCGGTGTTGGCCAGGCGCCAACCGTCAAGGTGGCATTCGTCAAGGGTCAGTCAGTTCGCGTCACCGATGGACCATTCTCAGACTTTGTTGGCACGGTTGAAGAGATCGATGCCGAGCGAAGCAAGGTGAAGGTCTTGGTATCAATCTTCGGCCGTGAGACGCCGGTCGAGCTCGACCTGCTTCAGGTCGCAAAGCTGTAACGAGAGAGCAGGAGGAGCGAGAACATGGCACAGAAGATTCGCGCAACCGTCACGTTGCAGCTGCCAGCAGGCGGCGCAACCCCCGCGCCGCCAGTCGGTACGGCACTCGGGCCCCACGGCATCAACATCGTGGAGTTCACGAAGTCGTATAACGAGAAGACGGCTGATCGCAAGGGCGAGGTCATCCCAGCGGTGATCACCATCTTTGAAGATCGTTCATTCACGTTCATTCTCAAGACTCCACCCGCTGCGGACATGATCCGCAAGGCGGCGGGAATTGAGAAGGGTGCTGGCGACCATAAGGCCGGCAGCGCAGGGAAGATCACCAAGGCGCAGGTCTTGGACATCGCCCAGAAGAAGATGGTCGACCTGAATGCCACAAGCATTGAGGCTGCCTGTTCCATGATCGAGGGGTCCGCCCGTTCCATGGGAGTTGAGGTCGTCGCCTGACGATCGCCGCAACCCCGCGGTGAAGGGGGAGGCCGGAGGCGGCCGATAAGGAGGAAGCAAGATGGCAAAGCGTGGAAAGCGTTATCTCGAAGCGGCGAAGTTGGTAGATCCAGAGAAGCAGTACGCCCCTCTTGAGGCGGCTGCACTGGTCAAGAAGACCGCAACCACAAAGTTTGATCAGACGATTGAGGTGCACATTCGCCTCGGCGTCGACCCGCGTCAATCAGAAGAGGCGGTGCGTGGCACCGTTGGTCTCCCTCACGGCACCGGGAAGCGCGTTCGCATTGCCGTCTTCGCGCAGGGCGAGAAGGCGCTTGAGGCCACGAAGGCTGGCGCCGATGAGGTTGGCGCTGCCGACCTTGTTGCCAAGGTCGATGGCGGTTGGCTTGACTTCGATGTTGCCATTGCCACTCCAGACATGATGGGCCAGGTCGGCAAGCTCGGTAAGGTGCTGGGCCGCAAGGGCCTGATGCCAAATCCCAAGGCTGGGACGATCACGATGGACCTTGAACGCACGATCGGTGAACTGAAGTCCGGACGTGTGGAGTTCAAGCTGGACAAGTCGGCGATCATCCACCTCGGCTTCGCCAAGGCGAGCTTCAGCGAGGAGCAGATCGTGGGCAACCTTGGCGCACTCCTTGAAGCGATCAACCGCGCTAAGCCAACCGGTCTCAAAGGGACCTACATCAAGGGTGTGAGCATCTCCGCAAGCATGGGCCCAGGCGTCGCCGTTGACGTGCCTGCCCTCTTGGCTGCGGCGAGCTAGCGTCTAGCGGGAGCCCTCGCTTCGGGGTAGACTCCCAATCCGCGCCGATCCGGCTGATCGGCACGAAACAGAGCGCCCTGGTGGAGACGCCAGGGAGATGAAATACGACGGATCGCCGAAGAGAGCGTGTGATCCTGGCCTCACGGTCAGGAACCTAAGTCGCTCCGCGGGCAGTTGAGTGATCAGCTGACGGTGGGGTGGGCACGCAGAGGCAGGGTTCCTAGCGCGTGGAGCGCGGCCCCCTGTGACGCGGACCGTTGCAGGGGTGCCAGCAGCACCCGCCGAGGCGCACCGGCATGTGCGCCCAAGCTAGGAGGAACCGTGCCAACGCAGAAAAAGCGCGACACGATCGACACGCTCCGAACGGAGTTGTCGGGCAGCCGAGGGCTGATCCTCTCGTCCTACCGTGGGTTGACGGTCTCGGAGTTCGCTGAGATTCGAACAACGCTGCGGGCGCAGGGGATCACGTATCGAGTGGTGAAGAACCGCCTGATGCGCGTCGCTGCGAACGAGCTCGGCAACACGACGCTTCCAGACCTTCTCAAGGGTCCAACGGCGATCGCGTTCGGCTCAGGCGACGAGGCGGTCCTTGCGAAGACGGTCTTGGGTGCCCTCAAGGCATACCCGGCCGTTGAGGTTCGGGGAGCGGTGCTGGGTGAGGCGATCCTCAACCTTTCACAGCTCACTGCGCTCTCAAAGCTCCCGACCCGCGAAGTGCTCCTCGCCAAGGTGGCGGGTGCCTTCCAGGCTCCAGTCCAGAAGGTGGCGTTCCTGTTCGCAGCCCCACTTCAGAAGGCGGGCTACGCGCTGGGCGCATACAAGAGCAAGCGCGAGGCCGAGGCGGCCTGACCCTGCCCGCATGGGCGTACATCAAACCATTAATCAGCCGCATGGCTGAAGAAGGAGAGAAGAAATGTCGAAGCTCACTACTGACCAGTTGCTTGAGGCCGTCAGCGAGATGACCGTCCTTGAGCTTTCCGAGTTCGTCAAGGCGTTCGAGGAGAAGTTCGGCGTCAGCGCCGCGGCTCCAGTTGCGGTGGCGGCAGCCCCTGCAGCGGGCGGCGCAGCTGGTGGTGACGCGGCTGCCGCAGGTGGCGACACCGTCAACGCCATCCTTTCGGACGTTGGCGCCAACAAGATCCAGGTGATCAAGGTGGTTCGCGAGCTCACCGGCCTCGGCCTCAAGGAGGCGAAGGACCTGGTGGACGCTGCCCCGAAGGCCATCAAGGAGGGGATTGCCAAGTCCGAGGG
>JBEDBF010000090.1:0-3610 GCA_041177405.1 Chloroflexota bacterium
CAGGCGTCCTTCAGCATCTTGATGAAGCGTTCGCGATCTACGCGATACACCACGCGGCAATTCGGTGCGCGCTTTGTCCCACCTAGATGATCAACAATTGTTTGTCCCCGTTCATGACCTGTACCGAGTGAGATCTCCACGCGAAGGGTTGCCTCTTTCGTCACCATGTCGGGCTCAATCGCCACGGCCATTGCGATCGGATCCGGAAGATCAAATCCGTTGAGTTTTGTCTCCGTTCGGCAGAATTCGCGAAGGACGCGCTGCGGATCAACAACGTACTCGCCGAGTGGGCCGAGCGCACGAATCTCCGCGGCCAGCTCGTCTGAGATCACGGCATCGGCAACGGAGACGTCCCAGCCAACCATCTCAAGGGGCATGCCAGATTCAAAGACGATCTGTGCCGCCTCTGGGTCAACCCAGAAGTTGAACTCTGCAAGTGGCGTTACGTTCCCCGGAAGCACACCGGTGCCACCCATCATCACGCAGCGGCGCACCCACGAGGCGAACTTCGGTTCCGCGCGAACGGCGAGGGCAACGTTCGTGAGTGGCCCAAGCGTCACGAGATCCATCTGGCCTGGGCTCTTTCGGAAGGCGTCGATCAGCGCTTCAACACCTGCGGTAGACGTTGGGGTTCGGCCGTGTAGCGGCAGGCCGATGTCGCCCATGCCGTCACTTCCGTGGACGTTCTGTGCGGTGACAAACGATCGAACGAGCGCGCGATCCGCGCCAGCATGAATCGGGACCTTTGCGCCACAGATCTCCGCGGTGTAAAGGGCAATCTGCGTCGCCTGCGGGAGCGGGACGTTCCCCGCCACAACGGAGATGCCAGCAACCTCAACACCTGGGTTCTTGAACGCCATCACCAGCGCAACCGCGTCATCAGATGCGGTGTCGGTATCGACCCAGATGCGCCGCGTGGCCGCCATGACTAGACGGTAGCGCGGAAGGCGTCGAACTGCCACGGGTCATCTGGCAACGCGTCGGCAACCTCGGGGAAGAGTTCAAGTCGGTTCTGGAGTGGCGTCCAATCAACGGCGCCCGCCCACCGCGTGCCCAGGTAGTTGCGAATGTCGGCGAGCACTTCGTTGTGTGGGAGCTCGTCTGGGACGCGAACCCCTTCCTTCGGGTGACGCAGCAGCCAGCCGACAGCGCCAATCACTGAGCCCGCAACTTGCAGCGTGGTTGCGGAGTGACCAGGGAGGATTGCACGCGCCTCGTCAATGGAGAGGAGCGAGCCGCTCCACCACGCCTTGAGTGGATGACCGAGGAGCAACACGCCGAGGCGATCCTCGCCCGTTGTGATCTCATTGTTGAGGAGACGGAAGCGCGCTGGATGCTCCCAGTTGCGCCCGCGCAGCTCATGGACGGATGCAATTGCAGAGTCTGATGGGCAGTAGGCGTAATAGACGGTTGGTCGGTAGCGCGCTGCGCCGTTGTCGCCGTGTACCGTGAGATGTTCGCTCATCGTGAATGCTTCGCCGTGACGGATCAACATCCCAATCGACTCCCCACCGCCGCTGACTGCCGTCCCTGGGGTTGCGCCAGGAACCCAGGTGCGCACCTGCGTCTCCATTCCCGCACGTTGAATCAGGATCTGGTTACGCGGCCCATCCCCCGCATGCGCAAGGCCACGCGCCGGCATGCTGCGCTCGTGCGTCCCCCAACCGAGCTCAGCCGGCGCGATCCCCTCTTCATAGAAGCCTTCGCCCGACCAGGTGTTGACGAACTCGCCTACCTCTTTTGGCTGATCCGTAAGTTGCGTGTCGCGCTCGGCGATCTGGATGATTTTCGTACCACTCGCCTCGGCAATGCGCGCGTGCGCGCCGTCTGCGAGTGCGCGCTCGAGATCTCCTTTCGCCGCACCGCTCACCAGGTTGCGCTTCAGCAGTTCTACGCCAAGTTGCTCGAGTGCAAACTTCGCTTCGTGGCTCACCCAGCCGGGATTTGCGCCGTGTTCAAGGATGGCACTCGGTCCACGGTTGTCACCCCATGAGCGCATCGCGGCGCGGAGGGCCATGTGGCGGTGATAGAGGGTGCGGGACGCGGGTGGCTGCTTCTCGACATCCGCATACGGTTCCCAAACTTCGACACTGGTGTTGAGGTATCGCACTCCCGCGTTTCGACACCAATCAATAATCGTGATCGCATCAATGTTCCATGCAAGATCCAACAGGATGTCGCCTGCGGAGAGGCGCTCGCCGAGAAAGCTCGCAAGGTTCTCACGCGTCACCGCCGCCTGCTCGTATGTCACACCAGCGGCGATCGAATCAGCAATACGCTGACGCGTATCTGTCATCTCCACGACGCGAACGCTGGATGGCGCGATCTTGACGTCACGAATCAGTAGCGGAACGACAGCCTGACCGATCGAGCCGCAGCCGAGCACCACCACCCGCGCGGGGCGGGCGGCGCCGGGAGCGATGAGTGGGTCGTCTGCATTCACAAGGGGGCGATACTACCCCCTGCGGGCAGCATGCGTACGCGTGTCGCACAGGACGCTACGCTACCCGCCATGGACAACGCCTTCCTCCTCTCCGCGGCACTGATCTTCGTGGCGGAGCTCGGTGACAAGAGTCAGTTGATGGCACTTGCATTCGCCACGCGCTACCGCTTCTGGCCAACGATGCTCGGCATCACTCTCGCCACGCTGCTCGTCCATGCTGCATCTGTAGGAATAGGGCGGATCGCCGCAGCGGCACTGCCCGTTGGTCCAATCAATATCGCCGCTGGGCTCGCCTATCTCGCCTTTGCCGCCTGGACGATCCGTGGCGACGAACTCGGGAGCGACGATGAGGCCCGAGCGCGGCGAGAGGGTCGATGGGCGGTACTGGCAATCTTCACCGCCTTCTTCCTGGCGGAACTTGGTGACAAGACGATGCTTGCGACGGTGACGCTGGCAACTACGAACGAGCCCATCGGGACGTGGCTTGGGTCCACGGCGGGCATGGTTGCCGCGGACGCGCTCGCAGTTGGCGCTGGCGCTCTCCTTGCATCACGACTCTCAGGTCGTTGGCTCAAGGTGTTTGCAGCGGCATCGTTTGTTCTCTTCGGACTCCTACTCATCAGGGAGGGGCTAGGGGGCCTTTAGCGCTACCCTCGCCTCATGCTGCTCATCGTTGATGCCCAGGTAAACCAGTTTGAACCGCCAATGGCGGTGCACGACGGTCCACTCATTCTTGATCGTCTGAAGCGGCTCCTTGCTCGCGCGCGCTCGTCACATATCCCCGTTGCCTTCATTCAGAACGATGGTGGTGAAGCGGATCCCGACCTTCCAGGTACTCCTGGATGGGCACTCCATCCAGAGCTACTTCCACATGGGAGCGAGAAGGTCTACCGCAAGAAAATCACTGACTCATTTCATGAGACTGGCCTCCTAGAAGATCTTCGTGCTGCAGGCGTCACTGATCTCGTCATCGCAGGGATGCAGTCGAACTACTGCATTGACGCCACGACGCGCCGCGCCGTTAGTGAAGGTTTCAACGTCACACTAGTCTCTGACGCGCACAGCACCTTCTCGTTCACTGAAGAACCGGCGTCGGCGATTATCCAGGCACAGAACAAGGCACTCGGTACACTCGTGACACTTGCCACAACTGATGAGGTGACACTC
>JBEDBF010000091.1:0-3599 GCA_041177405.1 Chloroflexota bacterium
GAGTAGAGGTTCTCAAGGACGGTCGCGCCAGTTTCTGCCGCAACCTGATCAAGGACCTTTGACGGAAACTGCGCTTCACTGAAGACCGACGTCACTCCAGCCGCCTTGATTGCGTCAATCAACGCTGCAATCTCCTTTGCGCTCGGCTCTTGTCCAGGTGCTTCGACCGCAACGCCAACGATCTCAATCTCGTAGGCGCGAGCGAAGTAGCCGAACGCGTCGTGGAACGTGACAATCTTGCGCGCGGAAGCCTCCACCGCTGCAAATCCGACTCGCAACTCTTCGTCCAGGGCTGCAATCTCAGCGAGTCCTGCATCACGTGCTGACTCAATCTCCGCTGCACGCTCCGGGAGTTCTGCTGCTACTCGCGCGGCAATGCGATCAACATAGATCGCCGCACCCTTTGGGTCGAGCCAGATGTGTGGATCAGTCCCACCATGCCCGTGCTCTTCACCCTCTTCTTCACTGTGCTCTTCACCTTCTTCTTCATCGTGCTCTTCTCCCTCGAGGTAGACCCACGCGTTGCTCTCGTCGATTCCCTCTGCAAGCTCAAGCACATCTTCTTCGCTCTTGCCAGCCGCTTCGAGCAGCGAGAGTGCCCACTCATCAAGGCCGAGTCCGTTCATGACGATGAGATCCGCGCCAGCGAGCTTCTGCGCGTTGGCGGGGGATGGCTCAAACGTGTGGACGTCAACACCAGCCGGGATGATCGTTTCAATCGTCACGCTGTCACCAAGCGCAAGTTGCGCAAGATCAGCAAACACGCTGGTTGTTGCAATCACCGTGTAGTCAGCAGCTACCCCAGTGCTCTCGCTAGGGGACGGCGAAGCTGCGCTTCCGTTGCATCCAGCAACCAGGACGAGCGACGCAAGCACTGCGCCCACTGCCGTCCACGCGGATCTTTTGATACCTAGTCTCATGGTTCCTCCTTTGTATGCCTAGCGTTGCTAGGCGGTTAAAAAACTGCTCCGCCTAGTTGGTGGAGCGGCAGTCGGGACAGCGGCCGAAAAGTTCAAGCCGATGCTGTTCGATCTTGAAACCGGAGCGGCGCGCCGCTTCGCGCGTCACCGCTTCAATCCCGCAGTCGTCCACATCGGTTGTGGCGCCACAGTTGAGGCAGACAAGATGGTGGTGATGTGTTGGCTCGCATGGGATGTAGGCGTGCGTTCCGTCTGGGAGATCAATCCGCTCCACCAGCCCCTGCTCGCTGAGGAGCTCCAGGAGTCGAAAGACGGTTGCGCGTCCGATCCCCATCCTCCGCCGACCCGCATCCTTCAGGAGGTCCGCAGCGGTGAAGTGCCCCTCACGGCGCTCAATGAGCGCGGCGAGCTTCCGGCGAGGGCCGGTCAGGCGCACCCCTGCGCGATCCAGTGCGTCGAGCATCTCTTCTGCCATGGCCCGAGCCTAACACATATGATACCGAGTATCAATAGACCGCAGCAGAGCCCCTGAGGCGCCAACGATATACTTCTGGCATGGAACTGATTCGACGCGCAGCGCTCTCTGGGATTGTGGTCGGCGTAGTAGGCGTGATCGTCCTCTTCCTCGCCAACCCCTTCAGTGGGACCCCTACACCGAGCATGGACGAAAACTTCACGCCGGTTGCCCCAGTGTTGATCCCCGCAGAAGGCCTCGCCAGCGGGCATGGACTTGGTGCGGAAGACGCGCCAGTCGTGCTGACCGTCTGGACCGACTATCAGTGTCCGATCTGCGGCACATGGGGGAACGGCGTCGAGCCAGCACTATACGAGCGATACATCACCGAAGGGAAGCTCCGCGTCGAGCATCGACACTACTCGTTCCTTGGCGAAGAATCGTTCCTTGCCGCCATTGGCGCAGAGTGTGCAGCTGACCAAGATAGATTCTGGGCGTTCCATTCGTACCTCTTTGCAAATCAAGTTGGGGAGAACCAGGGAGCATTCAACGCAGGGCGACTTCGCAAGATTGCCGAAGCCTCTGGGCAAGACCTTGCTGCTTGGGACACGTGCATTGCAGATCCAGCGGTTCGTGCCGAAGTTGAAGCGGATGCAGAAGAGGCCAAGTCGCTTGGCATTACCGGAACCCCAACGCTGGTCATCGGTGACTGGATGGATTCAGGCATTCCAGCTCCAGAGGATCTCTACGCGCGCATTGACGAAGCACTAGGCAACTAGTCTCGTGTCGCGGTCACACCGCATCAGCGCTCTTGTATCGGCAGTAGGGATCGTAATCTCAGCCTACCTCCTCAGTATTCGCCTCATTGGAATTCCTGCAATTTGCGGTCCCGCGCTCGGACCGTTCGGTGGATGCTCCAAAGTTGAAGCGTCGGCCTGGTCAAGCATTGGCCCGATCCCTGTTGCCGCAATTGGCGTTGTGGGGTCAGCTCTCCTGCTTGTTGCAACTGTTCTTCACGCGCGAACCCGCCGCGAGGACGTGCTCGCTGTCTGGCTCTTTGCAGCCCTTGCTGGTGCAGCGATCGAGATTGGCCTGATTGCGATTCAAGCCTTTCTGATTAAGGCATGGTGTGTCTGGTGCCTCCTCTATGGATCAACGGTTCTTGTCGGAGCCGCCAGCGTCATACGTGTCGCTCGTTCGTACGCGCGCGAAGCGCACGACTCGTCCCCCCTTCGGCGCTGAGCTGAAGAAGATCCCGCGGCGGAACGATCTCCATCTCTCCAAACAGTGCCACCGCACGTCGCGCTGCGCGACGTGCGCCAGCAAACGCTCCGTCCTCAGCAAGCATCAACGCAAGGTTTTCCATGAGCTCACCGCTTTGTGAGTCAATTCGTGTCGCACGGGCAGCAAGATTGATCGCTCGATCGTAGTCACCCGCGGCATACGCGGACTGAATCGCGCGTTCAATCGTTGTGATCAGGCTCACCTCTATCGTTCCGCGATAGCGCTCCACCCATGGCTCAAAGGGGAGCTCCGAACCGAAGGCACCGCGATAATCATCCAGCAGCTCCTCAATCTCTTCGGTGCGCGGCCGAATCCTAATCCGGTTCAGGCGTGCGGTAAGCGAGGCGGAGTCAAAGGAGACAAGTTCTGGGTGCATAGAGACGATCTCTGACTCGTGTCGCACATATGGTGTCGCACCACCCTCTGGCGCCGCGTCGTACTCAGGGTCAATCGCTCGCCGCAAGTGATAGATCGCCTGATTCAGCGAGTTCAGCCCTGCGTTTGCGTCGGCGTCTGGCCAGAGCGCGTCGATCGCTTCGTCGCGCGTGGCCGAGTGTCGCGGGCGCGTGGCGAGGTAGATCAAGAGCGCAAGCGATCGTGGTCGTATTGCAGCACCCTCTACGGTTCGCCCAGCAACTTCGAGCAGCAGCGGTCCAAGATCGTGGACGCGCACGCGCCAGTCTTGTGGTTGAGCGATCTCGCTCACTTTTGATCGGCGCGGCGGAGGGAGCGCGGACGAGATCTCTCCTGGAATGGAGAGAGCCGAGGCGATAAGTTTTGGGATCTCCCACCCTTCGCGACCGAGCTCATCATCTTCGGCGGGAGCGATCAGCAGCCCTTCGCCCCAGAGTGATTGAAGGAGGTGCGGACTCGCCGTCTCGCCACGTCCCTCTACGAGTCGTCGAAGGAGTGGCTCACACCCGCCAACCACGTCGCGGCGA
>JBEDBF010000092.1:0-3472 GCA_041177405.1 Chloroflexota bacterium
CACAAATGGCATGAGGAAGGCGGCCTCCAGCAGCACGATTGATCCATTACTCGCTTGAATCACGTCAACGGCGATCAGCGGAAAGGCGATGTGTGAAACCTGCGATCCAAGGATGCTGACCGCCTGTGCGCCAAACAGGAGGCGCACATCTGCATCGCGGAACGGATCGTCCGTGCTTAGGCGCAGCCGAGAGAAGATGCTGGCCATTCGCTGCTAGTCAGAACGTGTCAGCTCGGATCGCCGAAACGATTCGGTCCTGCGTCTCCCCGCTTCGCCATCAGGTAGATCCAATAGATCGCTAACACGACAAAGAGCACAACTCCGACCAAGACGCCAATGCCCCCTCCAGTCGCAACGTTTTCATTGCCACCGATCGCCCCTGAGATGCCAGCGACAAAGGAGACGACGATCACGAGGAAGAGGACTACCTCGACAAGGATCAGCGCCACGATCAGCTTTCCGCTTCGATTCGTATCGTGCAATCGGCGCACGGCCACGGCGAGATTCGGCACCAAGTTTGCAATGCTGAAAGCAGTCGCAAGCGTTGACTCGATTGCGCTTAGCGCTGCGCCCGCGATGATGGTGAAGAGGAAGAAGTACCAGTATTCTGCGCGGCTCGCGCGCCCGCTGAACGTTGCGTACTTTGAATAGACCGACTTGACCGCCGTGATGATGTCCATCGCTGCCTCCTCTTGCCGCATCAACATGGTGTGCTCGTGTTGTGGCTCCGACATAACTATACTGCTTCGCATCGCAACTAATCCCGTATACTCGCGCCATGCCAGCGATCACGGTTCCAGACATCACGCTCCTCCCGCGCGTCAGCCTTGCCGACGCGCTCACCACAACGCCGCGCCCGGTGATCTCGCTGACCACCGCGCCAAGCGGCCTTGAGGGTGAGGGCTTCCCTGTTCGCCGCGCCTTCATGGGCGCACCGCTCAACATGATCGATCCGTTCATCATGCTCGACCAGCTCGGGGAGGTTGAATACGCCCCCGGTGAGCCGAAGGGGACACCGTGGCATCCACATCGCGGATTTGAGACCGTCACGTACATCATTGACGGCGTCTTCGATCATCGCGACAGCAATGGTGGCGGAGGTCGCATCACCAACGGCGACACGCAGTGGATGACCGCAGGTGGCGGGATCCTCCACATTGAGACACCACCAGAGTTTCTCGTCGTCAGCGGAGGCCTCTTCCACGGATTCCAACTCTGGGTGAATCTGCCGCGCGCAAAGAAGTGGTCGCCTCCCGCGTATCAAGACATTCGCGCAGGTGAGGTGAAACTGCTCGCATCGGCAGATGGTGGCGCGCTTCTCCGCATCATTGCGGGCGATGTGGCGGGGGTCAGAGGCCCAGGCTCCACACAGACGCCGATCGCGCTCGTTCACGCCACCATCCAACCGGGAGCCGAACTTGATCTGCCGTGGCGTCCAGATTTCAATGCGCTCGTCTACGCGCTCTCCGGTCGCGGCAGTGTTGGCGCAGAGGGCGCTCCGATTGAGACTGGGCAGCTCGCGGTGTACGGCTCAGGAGACCGCATCATCGTGAAGGCGTCTAAACATCAAGACGCGCGAACACCTGCGCTTGACGTCCTCATCTTGGGCGGTGAACCGATTCGAGAACCGATCGCATGGCTCGGGCCATTCGTGATGAACACGCGCGACGAGGTGGTTCAAGCGTTTGAGGATTACAAGGCGGGGAAGCTCGGCGTGATTCCCGCCACGCACAGCAATCCACATCACACACCTACGAGCGTCGTCGAATCTGATTAACGCGCCGTGGAACTCTTCCTCCTCGGCGCAGCGCTCGCCTTCTCCATCAATATTGAACTCGGTGTCGTCAATGTGATGATCGTGCGCACCGCGATCGATCGCGGCGCGCTCCCCGCCTTCCTCATTGGGCTCGGCTCGTGTATCGGTGATCTGATCTGGGCATGCGCTGGGGCGCTCGGCGTCAGCGTGCTGCTTTCGTGGCCGCCCGCCGCGTGGGTGCTCTGGCTCGGCGGGAGTGGCGTGCTCTGTTGGTTCGCCGCCGCCGCACTTCGCGACGCCGTTCGTGGCGGAAGCATTGACGAATCGTCCCCGCTGCGGCGTGCCAACGGGATTGGTGCGATTGCACTCGGGCTCGGCGTCGCCCTCAGCTCTCCCACCCTGATCCTGTGGACCGCCACGGTAGGAGGAAGTGTCGTTGCCTCGCAGGCGGAAGATCTCGCCGGATTCGTGCCGTTTATCTCTGGTTTCGGTGCGGCTGCGGTGACGCACTCGGCAGTCCTCGCAGGAGTTGTTGGCGCAACGCGCCGCTTCACGGGCCCCCGAACGATCCGCGCCGTCTCCCTCATCTCTGCGCTCATGTTTGCCGCATTTGCAATCGGCATCTTTGCGGATGGTGCACGGCGACTTCTCCTCCCGCTACTCGGCTAGCCAACCAGAAGGCGGCTCTGGTGAGAGCGGCTCTGGTGAGGTTGTCTCTGGTATCTTCAGACCATGACCAGCACGCAGCTCCGAGCACTTGAGGGCGAACCGTCGATCTGTTGACGCTCGCGCCGCGCCAGATCGTCTCAAGGTTTGATTCAACGTCAAGTAGCAGGTGAAGGAGAAAGCGACATGAGCAAGGTCCCATTCGATCCAACCCCAAAGTTTCAGGAGTACGCCACACCCGGCGCACTCGTCTCCACGGAGTGGCTCGCCGCTCATCTGAACACGCCCGGGCTGGTCGTGGTGGAGTCGGATGAAGACACACTTCTCTATGAGACGGGCCATATCCCAGGGAGTGTGAAGGTGGATTGGCACACCGATCTCAACGACCCGGTGAGCCGCGATTACGTTGGTCCTGAGGGATTTGCGGCGTTGATGTCACGCAAGGGGATCAGCCGTGACACCACGGTGGTCTTCTACGGCGACAAGTCAAACTGGTGGGCGGCCTATGCCCTCTGGGTCTTCCGCCTCTTCGGCCACGAGGATGTTCGGCTCCTCGATGGTGGTCGTCAGAAGTGGGAGGCAGAGGGTCGCGAGATGACCAAAGAGGTTCCGACGCGTGCTGCGACAACCTATCCGGTCTCGCCGCGTAACGACAGTGAGCTGCGTGCCTATCGTGAGCAGGTGCTTGAACATGTCAACGCAAAAGGCTGCATGGTTGACGTTCGTTCACCGCAGGAGTTCAGCGGCGAGCTGACGCATATGCCTGACTACCCACAGGAGGGAACGCTCCGCGGTGGCCACATTCCGGGAGCAAAGTCCGTCCCGTGGAAGCGTGCTGCGAACGATGACGGCACCTTCAAAGGCGTTGCCGATCTTCGCGCCATCTATGAGGGCGAGAAGGGTCTCACGGCGGGCGACGATGTGATCGCCTACTGCCGCATCGGGGAGCGCTCAAGCCACACCTGGTTTGTGCTCACCTACCTGCTCGGATTCAAGAACGTGCGCAACTACGACGGTTCGTGGTCCGAGTGGGGCAACGCCGTTCGACTC
>JBEDBF010000093.1:0-3468 GCA_041177405.1 Chloroflexota bacterium
TATTACGAACGCGCCGAGATTGGTCCGCAGGTTGATATCACGGCAATGATTGACGGGCCGATCGCCGCCGCGTTTGCCATCACCGGTGCCGATCCGCTCGATCCTGCCACGTTTGAGAACGAACCGTGGAGCATGATCGTTGGGCTCGATGGTTCCATGCAGATCGGCGCGGAGTGGTTTGACTTGCAACTCGCCGCGCCCGAAGCGCCTGTGCTGCACGATAACGACGGCTGGGTTGACTTTGATGTTGCGGGAGGCTCGTACTACTACTCGCGGACGCGCATGCCGACGGGCGGCACGCTCACCGTTGACGGCGAGAAGCTAGCCGTGCAGGGGATGTCATGGTTTGACCATCAGTGGGGTGACTTCATTGCCGTGGGCGGTGGCGGCTGGGATTGGTTCGCGCTCACGCTCGATGACGGGAGTGCGCGCGGGATTGAGGTGACGCTCTCCTTTGTTCGCGCGGCAGACGGGAGCTATCCGCTGATCTACGGAACATGGATCGATGGAGACGGTCGCTACGCTCGCATCGACGGGAGCGAGATTGACCTCAACCCCACGGGCGAGTGGACCAGCCCGCATACGGGCACAACGTGGCCATCTGGCTGGGAGCTCGAGATCGCCTCTCGTGGACTCAAGGTCACCATCACTCCAGATGTGCTCGACCAAGAGCTCGATACGCGTGCCACGACGGGAGTGATCTATTGGGAAGGGTCGAACACCGTGCGGGGGAGTCTCGGCAGCCGCACGATCCGAGGCGATGCCTACGTGGAGCTCACCGGATACGCCTCCCTCCGCTGACCCCGCTAGAATCACCCGCATGACCAAAGATCGCGGCCCACGAACCTTCGTCTTGATCTGCACGATCGCCATTGCCGCCGTGATCGCCTACCCACTCATGTTTGGGCGCGACGGCTTCTTGAAGACCTTCCCCAAGATGCTCTCCGCAACGCCAGCACCGAGCGCGTCGGAGTCGCCGAGCGTCTCGCCAAGCCCGTAACGCGCATGCCGCGCGCGGCGAAGATTTCGTTTTTGTTCGCGTGAGCCTTTCACTGTGAGCCACATCTTCATCTCACCGCATCCGGACGACGCGGCGCTCTCATGCGGCGGGCTGATTGCCCACCTGCGCGAACTTGGGCAGAACGTGATCATCATCAGCGTCTTCTCTGGGCACGGCGACCTGACGCGCATGTCAACGTACCAGCGACAAGCGCTCGGATTCGGCGGGAAGGCGATCTGGCCGGCTACTGAATCGTTCGATCGTGGCTCCGTTGCTGCGGACGTGAACGTCCCTGGTGAGACAGATGATGCCCTTGCGCCGTGGCAGGCGGAGCGAAGCCGACTCGCCGCAACGCAGCAGGAGGCGGACGCAAGCGCCAAGGAGTTCTGGCAGCGCGCATCGTGGTATCGAAAAGCCGACATCAGCGGCGGCGGCGGACTCCCACACGCAAAAGATGTTGATGCGGTTGGCGGGCAGGGGACTGCAACACCTGGAGCCATTGCCGTTGCGGCGGCGGCGGGTGATGCGATGGCGCAGCGCAAGATGGAAGATGAGCGCTACGCGCTCTTCAGTGAGGCGGCGGTGATCTTCCTGGATCTTCCCGATGCAGTCTTCCGCGGATACGAAGGCGACGATCAGCTGCTTGGGCGTGTGCGCGATGGCGATGCTGCGCCGGTTGAGCTCTTGGCGAAAGAGATTGCGCGACTTGAACCGCAACAGGTCTACTTCCCGCTCGGCATCGGCTCACACGTTGATCATCAACTCGCGCGCAAGGTTGGCGCCGCGCTCCTCGCGGAGCCACGCAAGTGGGAGATGCCAGGACCAGACTGGGCGAGCCGTATCTCCTTCTACGAGGATTTCCCATACGCGTGGTGGAGCGAGTTCAACGCGCAAGGCGGGCTCCCCGCGGAGTACAGCGCCGAGCTTCCGGCTGATGTTGCGCTGACGCCAGAGATCGTTGATACGAGTGCGGTCATTGAGACGAAGATCAAGGGAATCTCACTCTACGAGTCGCAGACGCCACACCTCTTCGGCTCAGTGGAGAAGATGGCCGACGCTGTCCGTGGACATGGCGCGCGTGTGGCGCTCGATGCCGGTCGCGCTGGATCTGCGGAACGCTACTGGAGCGCCGTTCGCCGCTAGGCTCGAACGTCGTTCGCGCGAACGCCGTTCCGATCGGGAACGAGGTTCGGATCTCCACCAACCGCGAGCGCATAGATCGCCTCGATGTCGCGCAGCATGTAATCGATGCAGAACTCTGCGTGCACCATCTCGTGCCCAGCGGCGGCGAGCTGCGCGGCGCGATCCGGATGCGAGAAGAGCGAGATGATCGCAGCCGCAAGTGCAGATGGATCATGGGGCGGAACGAGAATGCCGGTCTCGCCATCGGTGATCATCTCGGGGATTCCACCCACGTTGCTCGCCACCACTGGTCGATCGGCGGCGAGCGCTTCAAGGATGGCGATCCCCTGCGCCTCACGGTAGCTCGGCATTGCCACCACATCGGCCGCCGCCAGCACCGCAGGGATGTCATCCCGACGCCCAAGGAAGGCGACGCTGTTGCAGCAGAGTTCGCTGCGCAGGTGAGCCGCCGCGAGCCCCTCGAGGCGATCTCGCTCGGAGCCCTCTCCCGCGATCAAGAGGCGCGCCTCAGGGAAGTGATGGTGGACGAGCGGCCAGGCCTCAATGAGCGTGGGGTGCCCCTTCTCAGGCTCAAGGCGTCCGATCGAAACCGCGACTGGCGCGTCTACGGGGATGCCGAACTCCTTGCGCACCACCGCGCGCCCTGGCGCCTCATCGAAGCGCTCGAGGTCCACCCCGTTGTAGATCCTGCTGATGTTGGTGGTATCGCGATTCTCCGCCACGATCTTGCGCACGATCGCATCGCTTACCGCAATCAGCCAGTCGATGCGCGGCGTCAGCTTCTCCAGCAACTCGCGATCCGCCGCGGAGCGGAAGCGACTGGAGTGGAGTGTGGAGACGACGAGCGGACGTGACCCGGTGCGCTGCTCCACAATGTCTGCCGCATAGGTAGCAACGACTTCCGCACGGAACATGTGCGCGTGGATCACCTGAGTCTTGAGCGCAGCCGCTCGCTCGGCGAGCGCTGCCGCCGCACGATCATCGTGCTCCTCTTCAATCACCTCCACGGGAATCTTGAGGCGTTCAAGCCGCTTGACCGTACTCCCATGTGAGAGTGACACCACGTGCACATCGTGGCGTGAGCTGTCCATGCGCAACACGGTATTGACGAGACTCTCCTGTGCACCACCGTTTGTTCCCGTGGCAAGAACTTGCAACACACGAATTCGTGAACCGTCGGGGAGTGGCCCCGCAGGGGCGCGCCCAGTGCATGGCTGCTGATGGTTGAGTCGGCTCATGTTGGAACCTGCACCTTCATCACCTGCGCATCCACCGCGCCACACTCGTACTTGTACGCTTCGTTGCCGCGCAAGAAGTCAAACTGC
>JBEDBF010000094.1:0-3153 GCA_041177405.1 Chloroflexota bacterium
GTCTCGCCGATCGGCAACGACATCAGCAGCGCATGGGCCTCCCTCACGGAGATGAAGAGTGGTCTCAGCCGCATCACACACTGGGATCCGAGCGCGTACGCCCCATACGTCGTCGCCGGCGAGATTCACGGCTTTGACGCATCCGCCTGGCTCGATCCGAAGTCGGTGCGCCGCACCGGACCTGAAATCCACTGGGGGGTCGCCGCCGCAAAGCAGGCGCTCAGCCATGCCGGTCTCGAGATCACCGACGCAAACCGCGAAGAGATCGGCGTCGTCTTTGGCTCTGGCGCCGGTGGCCAGGGACTCTTCATTGAGAACCAGATGGCTTGGAAGGAGAAGGGGCCGCGCAGCGTGGCGCCAACCTTTATTGCCCACGGCCTAGTAGACAGTTGCTCGGGAATGATTGCGATTGAGACGGGTGCCGTGGGCCACAACATGGCCGTGGTCTCCGCCTGCGCCACGGGCACGCACGCGCTCGGTGAGGCGGCAGAGGCAATCAAGCGCGGCGACGTCACCGCCGTCATCGCAGGCTCCACCGAAAATCCGCTGATCGAGGTTGCGCATATCGGCTTCATGAACATGCGCGGACTCGGCGCGCCACGCGACGGTGAAGGACCCGCCAGTGCTTCTCGACCGTTCGACGTCGATCGCGCGGGCTTCGTCCTGGGCGAAGGGGCGGGTGCGTTCATCGTGGAGGACCTTGAACACGCGAAGGCGCGCGGCGCAACCATCTATGCAGAGGTGGTTGGGTACGGCTCTTCCGCCGACGCGCACGACATGATTCAGCCCGTGGAGGGTGGTGCCGGCGCGGCGCGCTCCATCAAGTGGGCGCTGCAGCGCGGCAAGGTTGACGCCTCAGAGATCGACATGATCAACCCACACGGAACGAGCACGCCTGTGGGCGATGCACGCGAAGCACTCGCCTTCCATAGCGCGCTCGGCGCACGCGCGGCACAGATCCCAATCTCCGCAACGAAGTCGCTCACCGGACACCTAATGGGTGCGGCGGGCGCAGTGGAGGCGATCTTCACGGCCCTCTCCCTCCACCATCAGACGATCCCAGGGACGCTGAACACGCGAAACGTTGACCCTGAGTGCAACCTCACCGTGGCCCTTGAAACGCGCCAGGCACCCCTGCGTGCCGCGATCAGCAATAACATCGGGCTCGGCGGACACAATGGCGCCGTGGTGCTGCGACACTGGACTGGAAAGTAGGAGGCGAGATGGCAGAGCAGAGCGCACCGCGAAGCGACGCGCAGCGCGCCGTCATCACCGGATACGGCGCGATCACACCGATCGGCAATAGCGCCGCCAGCTATTGGGATGCGCTCGTCGCAGGCCGATCAGGTGCCGGCCGCATCACGCACTTCGATCCGTCTCTCAACGAGGTACAGATCGCCGCCGAGGTGAAGGACTTCGATCCGACCAAGACGATGGAGATGAAGATGGCGCGCCGCATGAGCCGCTTCGTGCAGTTCGCGGTTGCCGCGGCCACTGAGGCCATGGAGCATGCAGGCCTTGCCAACATCCACGAGTGGGACGCCGAGCGACGCGATCGCGTCGCCACCGTCATCAACACCGGTGGCGGCGGCATTGAGCAGGTCACGATGGGTGCCGACGCATTCCGCGAGAAGGGCGGCCGCTTCGTCAGCGCGTTCGCGATTCCAGCCCTGAGCCCGAGTATGGGCGCCTGCATGGTGAGCATGAAGTACGGCCTCACTGGCGCCGCCATCACCCAAGCGGCAGCCTGCGCCACGGGCGTCCTCGCCTTCCAGGATGCACTGCGCCTCATTCGTAGTGGCGAGGCTGACATCGTCATCGCTGGTGGCGTGGAGGCGCCACTCCTTCCGATGGCCTTTGCAGCGCTCGGCAACATGGGGGCGCTCAGCAAGCGCAACGACGAGCCAACGCGCGCGAGCCGACCATTCGACAAGAACCGCGACGGCTTCCTCTTCGGCGAGGGCGGCGCCGTCTTCGTGGTCGAATCCCTCGCGCACGCCCGCGCGCGCAGTGCCACGATTCACGCCGAGCTTCTCGGCGCAGGTGCGACCGCCGACGCCTTCCACATCTCCGCACCAGAGCCGACCGGCCGCGGCGCCGCCGCGTCCATGACAAAAGCGATCAAAGACGGTGGCGCGCAGGTCACCGACGTTAGCTACATCGTGGCGCACGGCACCAGCACGCCGCTCAATGACCTCACGGAGACCAAGGCGATCAAACGCGCGCTCGGCGAGCACGCCTACAAGATCCCGATCAGCTCACCGAAGAGCATGGTCGGACACCTACTCGGTGGCGCTGGTGCCGTTGCCGGCCTCGCCGCCATCAAGGCGATTGAGACGGGCACCATCCCGCCAACCATCAACCTCGAGACGCCAGATCCCGACTGCGACCTGGACTACGTCCCCAATACCGCGCGCACCAACCAGCCCGTCGACCGAGTCCTCATCAACGGCTTCGGCTTCGGGGGCCAGAACGCCTCTGCCCTCTTCGGGAAACTTCGCTGAGGCCAATGCGCTTCGTCATCTTCGTCATTGACGACACGAGCCACTCGGCAACAGGTGACGAGATGGCGGCGATTGACGCCTACAACGATCGCCTAACAGCGAACAACCACCTCTTCTTCGCCGCAGGAATCGCAGATCCATCGCGCGCAACACTCTTCGACAACCGCCCGGGCGCGGGGAGCAAGCGTTCCGGCTCGCAGTTTGACGGCCCTGAGCACTACAGCGGCTTCTGGATCGTCGACGCCGACTCCGTCATGCAAGCCGAAGCTTTCGCCCGCGACGGCTCCGCGGCATGCAACCGCAAGGTCGAGCTACGGCCGCTTCTCGAGGCATCGACCAGGCAGCCTTCTCGACCTCGCGTCCGAGAACTCTAAAGACCTCTACAAAGATTCCGAGGTTAATCGAGTCTGTCGTGTTGACGTCTAGAATTATGAAGCTTTTTAGGTCTATTCACAATCTTTAGGATCCCTCTTATCAACCTCGCGGTAAACTGAATTCCCAAGTTGCAACCCAACCAAAAGATCTCCAGGACGCTCAGACGAGCAGCGAGAAGCGCATGCATAAGCATCGCAATTCTTCTGCGTCTGCCACGCAGCATGACGTTATCCACGCCGTCCGGGCGACCGTTAGGATTCGATCCAGACGAATT
>JBEDBF010000095.1:0-3135 GCA_041177405.1 Chloroflexota bacterium
TCGACATAGTGGCGACGATTGTGTCGAGCACTCCTGAAACCAAACCGACTTCAACAGGAAGTTGACCGCCAAGGTACGCCACGATCAAGAAGAGGCTACCAAAGCGATACACCTGTGTCATCACCAGTGCAGACGTTGGAATGAGCTCCAGGGCGCCTCTCATCTTTTTTGATCTAAAGAACGTAACCAACAATCAAACCCCTCGGGTGGGGCTGGCGTCCTACCCTTTGCGCTCTCTGGCCGACTCCGTCCGTGGGCCGACAGGCACATTACCAACGGCGCCACCGAGCCCGAAATCAGCAGGCATGTCTACATAAAGGGACTCGATATCGCCAGGACGCGCCACATACGTCTCGTGGAAGATCCCTACCGCACCTGTGCCGCGTGTCGATCGCTTGTAGAAGGCGGTCCAGGCTGGTCGGTGTTTCTGTTCGCCGTTTGAGGCGTACGCCTCAAGTGCCTCAAATGACTTCCAATACTGGATCACCGTGATCGTTCGGCCGGCCATTTCGGTACGTGCGCGCAAGAAGCCGAGTTCGGGGTTCTTGTAGAGTTCCATGATCATCGGCCCCATCGCCAAGAATGCCGGCAGCCACTCCCAGACGCGCCAGAGCGTGTTGATGCGCATACCGATCAAGAAGAGCACGAGCGGCTCCTTGACGTTCGCCATGGTTCGGACTGGGATGTGCTTCGACACGACAATCTCTCCTTAGCATCTCCCGGGTGGGGTAACTCGGGAATCCTATCTTGAAGCCGCCTCGACGGCGGCTCCGCTTCAATCCCCCTCCGGCGCCGATGTAGCTCAGTGGTAGAGCAGCTGTTTCGTAAACAGCAGGCCGTGAGTTCAATCCTCACCATCGGCTCCAGACCCCCGCCAGCCTCGGTACGCCCCCTCCGCTACCATCAATAGACGACACCTTCGTCGCGGCTGAGTTGAGGAGGACCTGTGGGCGAGAACGAACTCTTCACCCCGCTCGGACTGGGCTTCGGCATCTTCCTCATCGGCGCGCTGGCGATCGACTTCGGCCTTCTTCGACGCAAGGGCACCCACGTGGTGCCCGTCAAGGAGGCGGCCGCCTGGACCCTCGTCTGGATCGTCCTCGCCATCCTCTTCGGCATTGGGATGCAGTTCTATTGGAACGACGGTACCAAGACCACGGAGTACTTCGTGGGCTACCTGGTAGAGAAGTCACTTTCGGTAGACAACATCTTCGTCTTCACCATTATCTTCGCCTCGCTCAAGACGCCACCGAAACTGCAGCAGATGGCGCTGATGTGGGGCATCATGATCGCGCTCATTCTGCGCGGGATCATGATCCTGATCGGTGCTGCACTGATCCAGCAGTTTGAGTGGATCATCTGGGTCTTCGGTGCCTTCCTCCTCTGGACCGGTGTCGCCATGCTGCGCTCGGGCGGGCACGCAGGCGAGGGTGAGCCTTCGGCGGTGAAGTTCGCCAAGCGCTTCATCCATGTCACCGATGACTACAACGAGGAGCGCTTCCGCGTCACCGTGAACGGGGTGAAGAAGTTCACACCCATCTTCCTGACCATCGTGGTGATCGGCATCATCGACCTCATCTTCGCCGTAGATAGCATCCCGGCAATCTTCGGCATCACACTTGATCCGTTTATCGTCTTCACCTCTAATGCGTTCGCAATCCTCGGACTTCGCAACATGTACTTCTTGCTTGCGAATGCCAAGGATCGGTTCCACTACCTCGGCACTGGACTCGCATTTGTGCTGATGTGGATCGGCGTGAAGATGCTCTTGCCTGCAATCAACCATGACTGGAAGATTCCGCCGCTCGTCAGCCTCTTCGTGGTGCTCAGCATTCTGACGGTGTCGATCGTCGCGTCACTGCTGCACACGCACCGCAACAAGAAGTAGGCGCGCACATGCCGCGCCGAGCGGTACGGCTGGCCGTTCTACTCGCGTCGGCATCAATTATTGCCCTCTCGTTCAGCGCACCTCGACGTGTGCGTGCCGATGAGGTCGTGGTTCCAGAGATTCCAAGCTGCGCCTCGATCCTTGCGCAGAAGGTGATCTTCACCAAGAGCGTGGTCGGGGTGAAGGGGGCGGTGATCACGAAGGAGTACAAGCGCAATCAGTGGGCCACCTCCGTCCTCGACCCCATGCATCGCCTCCCTGCAAGTTACATCCCACGCGACCTGACCTGGATCACGCCGCAGGCACTCCCATCAGCGAAGGGTGTGTACCAGTTGCGCCGTGACGCGGCGGAAGCGCTGCGCGCCATGCTCCTCGCAGCGCGAGAGGCCGATGTGCGGATGCGCATTCTCTCCGCCTACCGTTCGTATGCAACACAGAATGCAACGTTCGCCTACTGGGTGGCGAAATCCGGACTGCAACTTGCGCGAAAGTACAGTGCGCTCCCGGGGCACTCCGAGCACCAGCTCGGCACGTCGGTTGACCTGGCCACGGTAGGAGAGGGTGTGCCGTGGGGGAGTGCAGCATTTGCGACATCACCCACGGCGGTCTGGCTCGCTGAGAATGCGTACAAGTTCGGCTTCGTTCGCTCGTATCCCGCTGGCGCGAAGCGTGTCGCACTGAGCTGCTACGGAAGCGAGCCGTGGCACTGGCGCTACGTTGGGTTGAACCTTGCCTACGAGATCGTCTGCAGTGGACAGGTGCCGCGCATCTTCCTCTGGAACCGTCAGTACGGCGGCACTCGGGTGATCGGCGAACGCTGTGACGAACTGCAGGTTCCTGAAGGCTACGTGGATCCTGGTGTAAGCCCGTCACCGTCACTAGATCCACTCGGAGACGAGGATGGCGACGGGCTGACGAACGATATCGACAACTGCCCGCTGGTGGCGAATGCGGATCAGCTCGACAGCGATGCGAATGGGATTGGCGATGCGTGCGACGTTGTGGCGAGCCCCTCACCGTCACCGAGCGACAGCCTGAGCCCCTCCCCCTAGCGGCTCAGTCGAGCGGCGCGCTCACGTTGGCGCGGGTGCGTACGTAGTAGGCCAATGCAGCAACGGTGATTCCGGCGAACGCCACCTCAGCCAGCAAGATGCCAACGGCGGGGAGGAGCACGACCGTGACGAGATTCGCCGTTCCGTGGAGCAGGACTGGGAAGACGAGTGCGCGAATCAAACTGTTGCGATCGG
>JBEDBF010000096.1:0-3303 GCA_041177405.1 Chloroflexota bacterium
CACGAACACGGACGCCGAGGGGCGACTCATCCTCGGTGACGCACTCCACTTTGCCGAGCGTGAACTCGGTGCGACCCACCTTGTAGATGTGGCAACACTGACGGGGATCGTCTATTCGGCGTTCGGTGGTGAGGTTGCGGGGAGTTGCGGAAGCGACCCCGCCTTCTTGGATGAGGTCCACCTGGCGGCTCGTCGTGCGGGCGAGGTGCTCTGGCCATATCCGCTCGCAGATGCGTATGTGAAGAATATGGACACCTGGTCCGCGGACATGCAGAACTCTGGGACGCGAGAGGCGTCGCTGGTTCGGAGCGGCCTCTTCTTGCGCGAGTTCACGAGCGTGCCGTGGGTGCATCTGGACATTGCTGGAACGGCGTATCGTCGCTCCGCGGCGCCGTGGGCGGGGCGCGGGTCTACTGGCTCCGCGCATCCAACACTCGTGGAGCTCGCCATGGGGGGTGGCGTCCGCCGCTGAGGCTGATACGCTGACTTCTAGAACGACTGGAGGCAGCGATGGTAGCCCGCACTGCTCCGAGCCGAATACTGACGTCGTGGCGAGCGCGTCTTGCTGCGTTGCTCGTTGCCCCTCTTCTGGTTGTCGGTCTTGGCTTCAGTAACGTCACACCCGTTCGCGCAGACCAACTTGATGATGCGCTCGCGCGACAGAAGGAGCTCGCGGCGCAACTTGCGGCGCAGCAGAAGGCGCTGAACGCGCTCATCGCCCAACAGAAGGACCTTGAGGCGCAACTGAAGGCGACCACCGCCGCGCTGGCGAAGAACACCGCCTCGCTCGCAAATATCACGAGCGAAGTGACACGCCTCTCTGCCGTCGTTGAGAAGGCGAAGGCGGAGCTGCAGGTTCTAGAAAATGAAGTAGAGCGTCTCGACGGAGAGATCACTCGGCTCGTGCGCCAACAGGAGGAGAAGGCGCGCGATCTCGCTGCCCGGCAGGCGATCCTCGCTGCGCGCATCCGCGAGGCGTATATTGCGGACCAGACGCCGCCACTCTGGACGCTCCTCTCAAGCCAGAGCTTCACCGACCTGCTGATCGACCTCGCCGGATTCTCGGCACTCGGCAAGGCAGATGTCTCTCTCGCAGATGGCATTGCTCGTGACGCAGCACGCCTCGCCGCGATTGAAGAGCAGGTTCGACAGAATCGCGCCGAGACGGAGAAGCTGCGCCGCGCCGCAGCGGCACAGAAGGCGGCACTCGACAAACAGGTGAAGCTCCTCGAGGCGGCAAAGGTTCGTCTCGCCGCTGCAATCGCCGCGCAGAAGAAGGCGATCGCCGCGCAGAAGGCCGCGATGGATCGAGTCCTTAACGATAAGGCGCGACTCGCCGCCGCCGTCGCTGCGCTAAAAGCAGAGGAGGCCCAAGTAAAGTCAATTGTCGATCGACTGCTCAAGCAGCAGTTCGGATCCACGCTTCCGATCTTGTATCAGGGGGGTTGGACGTGGCCGATCGCACGCACCGCCGCCGGATTCGTTCAGCCAAAAAACGGATATCGTCCATACATCTCTCAGAAATTCGGCTGCGTCAGTTGGAAGATCTATCCACGAAGCGGGAGCTGCCCGTCGTCACGGCCGTACTTCCATAACGGCGTAGACATTGCAGCGCCTGCGGGAACCCCGATCTACGCCGCGGCGACAGGGAAGGTGATGATCGCAGGCACCTGCTCGTATTGCGTCGTGTGGAAGGGCATGCGTCGCCTGGCGTGGGTCTGGATTGCGCACAGCAAATCGATGGTGAGCATTTACGGGCATATCGGTGATGGATCACGAAGTAGCGAACCACGCTGGCGTGTCAACGCAGGCGACTACGTGACGGCCGGCCAGCTGATCGCATTTGTCGGTTCGACTGGAAATGTGACCGGGCCCCACCTCCATCTGTCGATGCTCTCGGGAGGGAAGTACGTCTGCATCCAGCAGTACCTCCCAGGCGGCGCCTGTCCTGCGGATTAGGCGCTCAACATGCTGAGCGCAGCAGAGATCCCCGCGCTCCTCACCTCGTTTGGCGTAACCGCTGCGGCCGCGCATCGGCGGGAGGATGCAACCGTCTGGGATCTTGAACTCGATGGCAACGTGCGCCGCGCGTTGCGTGTCAGCCTCATCCATGACGCACGCCCGGGCGGTGCGCTGATGGTTTGGGCGCATCTCGCACCGCCGCTCGGCGATGGTCTCCGTGCCGCGTATCGTCGCCTCTTGCAGTGGAACGACCGTTTCCCGTTTGTGAAGTTCGCCATTGCCGAAGATGGCCGTCCCACGATGAGTGTTGAGCTTCGCGCCGCCGATGCAACGGCGGAGCAGTTGCGAGAGGCACTCGCACGCGTCCTCCTGATTGCCGATGCACTTGTCAGTGAGACGGCGGAGTGGATCTGGATTGGCGGGAAGGTGCCACCAGATCCTGGCGGTGAGCGGAGGAATCGCGCGCTGCTTGCCGGCCTTGGAGATCTCGCCGAACGACTCGAGGGGTAGCGCATCGCGTTCGGAGTCCGAGCAGGGGCGCGGCTACACTTACCAGATGACCGAACTTGATCGTCCGACACGGCCCGTCCCGCCCCCACTCCCTGCGGTGATGCGCGGCGAGAGTGCGGACGTCTACTTCCTGCGCACCCAGCAGGTGCTTCGTCACGACGGGCGGGATCCGATGGTCACCATGGAGGTCTTCTGTCGGAAGGAGGGGGCCACCCTCTGCGGCATTGACGAGGTGAAGGGGCTCCTGGCCGTCGCCCTGAACGATGAAGCAGCTGCCGGGAGAGCGACTGTCTGGGCTCTTCGAGATGGCGATCTGATCAGCGCAAAAGAGGTGGTGCTGCGAATTCGCGCGCCGTACCTGAGCTTCGCGCACCTTGAGACCGCCTATCTCGGCGCCATGGCGCACGGCACCGGCTGGGCGACCGCTGCGCGCGCCATCGTTGATGCGGCGGCACCAACTCGAGTGATCGCATTCGGGGCGCGGCACGTTCATCCGAACGTTGCGGATCGACTCGATCATGCGGCGTTGATTGGTGGTGCGCAGGGCGCGTCAACCTCCGCGGCAAGCGCGCGCCACCAGCTCGCCCCGGTCGGGACCATGCCACACTCGCTTGTCCTTGTGTATGGCGATACGGTGGAGGCGGCACTCGCGTTTGACCGTCGTGCTTGTTGATACGTTTTGTGACGAGGTTGAGGAGTCAACGCGTGTGGCGGCAGCGCTCGGCGATCGGCTTGGTGGCGTTCGACTCGACCGCGCGAGCGAACTTGGCGGCGTCACCCCAGCACTCGTTGCCGACGTTCGCGCCGCACTCGACGCGGCGAGGTCTACTT
>JBEDBF010000097.1:0-3407 GCA_041177405.1 Chloroflexota bacterium
GATACTCCGCAAGCGGGGTGGAGCAGTGGCAGCTCGTCGGGCTCATAACCCGAAGGTCGGTGGTTCGAATCCATCCCCCGCAACCAGCGTTCTCCGCATAAACGACCAGACCGTCTTGCGCCGGCTGCAGTCAAATAGTAAATTCGCTCCCATGAATCGGCGTTGGCTAGCAATTGTTGGGCTTGGGATCGCGGTCGCCGCATCCGGGTGCGGAGGCGGGGAGGTCGGCGCTCAAGCCACTCCAGGCATGTCTGCCGACGCACCGAAACCTACCGAGATGGCGACTCCGAGTCCTACTCAGGGATCGGGGGGTAGTGCATCAATGCCGGTGCTCACTGTTCCTTTCGTCGAACCTGAGCAAGCTGTGAAGTTCTACGTCTTCGGCGTCAAGCTGCCGTCAGGACGACAGAACCCGACGTTTGAAATCGAAACCGCTGACCAATCATCAGCGGTTTTTGCATCGTTCAATCGAGCCAACAGACCAGGGAGATCAGACGATCATGATCATTGCTGGTAACGATAATTACGCTTTATTTTACGATCATGTAAGTAACCCGCAGGTGTCAATTGGGCAAACGGTGACAGCGGGCGACCAGCTTGGGACGGTTGGGGTCTTGAATGATGGACGCGGTCGGTCTGAACTCATGATCAAAGACCTGTCCAACAAGGAGAAGTCCGCGCAGTGCATCACTCTGTTCGGCTCGAAAGAATTCAACGAGGCGTTCGTCGCAGCCGCGAAAAGGCTCAACGGATCAGAAGAGCTTTGCACGACTGATTCAGTTCAGCCGTAGGTACCTCTCGAGGCATGCCAGGTCTCTTAGTGTTCCGCGACCGATTATGCACTGAGGCAGGCGGTCAGTTGCCAGTGACGAACGCGTCGATCTCCTCCAGTGAGGCGAATGGACCCACGCGGTAGTCGAGGACCTTGCCTGACGCGTCAAGCAGGAGTGTGAGCGGCGCGGCATTGACCGGTACCTGCGCCGCAACGCTCCCATCTTCGTCGAGTAGCGTTGGCCAGGTTGCACCAAGTTCGGCGGCGGCGGCTGCTCCGGGACCTGCAGCATCCTTATAGAGGACACCGACGAGGAGTCCGACGCGATCCTTCTGCGCATCATATTCGGCAAAGAGCGGGATCTCTTCGCGGCACGGAACGCACCAGCTCCCCCAGAAGTTGAGCAGGATGCGCTGTTCCCCTTGCGCCAGGTCTCCGATGCTGACGCTCGCGCTTGGGTCAGAGAGGAGTACTTCGTTCTCTATGGAGATGGTTCGGCCGATGAGGTCACCAGATGGCTGGCAGCCTACAAGCGGGAGCGCAACGATGAGTGCAAGCGCGAGGACTCGATCCCTCACTGCACCACAACGTCGCCGACCATGTTCGGATGGACCGTGCAGACAAATGAGTAGCTCCCCGCTGGGAAGGCCGGGATGTCATAGAGGCGAGTCTCATCACCGTTGAAGATCTCTCCTTGCCAGAGTTCAGGGCCGACCGCATCGGCGCTCCCTTCATGGATGGCGATGTTGTGTGGAATCCCAACATCCATGTTGTGGAAGCGGAGTTGGCTCGTCATATCCGCAGGGAGTTCGAATAGGGTCTGCTCGAACTTGACCCCCATCGCGGTGATCAGCGTGATGCCGTCATCTGGGCCTGCCGACGGTGCACCGCTCTCGGTTGGTGCACCGCTCTCGGAGGGTGCGCCACTTGGTGCTGGTGTCGCGCCTCCCTCTTCGGCAGGAGCGGCGAAGACGCCCATCTGCGCGCCGCCAACAACGACGAACAAGAGCGAGAAGAGGATGAGGCTGATGCGCGGCGCAGACTTTGGTGCTGGGTTGACCAGATGACCAGTGCGATCTGCCTCGGTGACGGCGCGATACTCGCGCCCCGCATCGAGCAGCCATCCGATGAGCGCGAATGCTGTCATGAGTGCACCAAGGAGAAGGAAGGGGAGTCCGATCGCTGCACCGAAGAGGAGGACGCCTGTGGCGAGGCTCACGAGGAAGGGGAGGAGAGACGGTGGTGGAAGGTGTACGCCCGCGGGCGGGCCTGACGCCTCCCTGCCGCTCTGCGCGGAGATCGCTAGTGCGCCGTGGTCACCTGCACCGATTGCATCGTATTCGCGAACCGCTTCACGTCCCCACGCAACGAGTGCAAGGAGCATCGCCACTGCAGAGACGGCGAGCGCTACGCCACCGAGCGCTACGGAGAAGAAGAGTGCGGCGGATGCCACGGAGATGAGGAGTGGTGCAAGGCTCGGACCAGGGAGGTGGATTCCGGCGGGAGCAGACGTAACTGGAAGTGGCGGCATGCCGATCCTCCGTGGACCGGCGCGACGGAAGCGGAGGAAGATCCAGGCGTAGAAGCCGGCAACAACAAGGAGCACGATGATCGGGAGGAGTTGGATCAACGCCCCCCAATCGGGAGCGACGAAGGGTCCGAGCAGCGAGACGATCCACTCAAGGAGCGAGCGGAGCGCGTCCACGTCCGCTCCCTACGCTTCGGAGTTCATTGCGTGGACGAGCACCGCGGTCATGGTGCTCATAGCCACACCGAGGGCGACGAGCATGAATGCGCCTCCAGTATCTCCGGAGACCACAAGGTAGACGCTCCCAATGACGACGAAGAGCAGGCCGAATGCGAGGGCGTACTTCATAGCGACATTGTAGCCGCCACCGCAAATCCTGCGGGTGCCCGAAGATAGGGGAGATGAGCGCCTTCAGCCTTATTCCAGCGCACGGCCCCCTCCCGCCAGAGCCGAGCCTCGCTGCGGTTGCCTACTGGTACAACCCACCGATCATCAGCCTGCTGGTCCTCGCAGGTCTTGCACTCTGGTTTGTTGCGGTGCGCCGCATTCGACAGCTGCATCCACAGAATCCGGTCCCACGTTCGCGAAGCGTTGCGATCCTCGGCGCTGCTGCCTTCTCGCTCATCGCGTTGCAATCGGTGATCGAGCGGTATGACACCACGCTGTTCAGCGTGCACATGGTGCAACATCTGATCCTTCTCTTCCCTGTGCCGATTCTGGTGCTTCGTGCTGCCCCCGTGACACTCATCCTCCGTCTCGCCTCACCTCGGTGGCGAGCGCGGATCCTTTCCCTTCTCCAGAGTCGCCTCGTTGGCGTGATCACCCATCCCATTGTCACGTGGCTGCTGCTCGTCTTCGTAATGTGGGCAACGCACCTCTCGCCACTCTTTGATGCAGCACTCGATGATCCGTTCCTGCACAACCTTGAGCATCTGCTCTACCTGACCAGCGCCCTCCTCTTCTGGGCGCCCGTCTTCTCACGTGACCCAGTGCGGCATCGCCTCTCACGCCCCGCTGCGCTCTTCTATCTGATCACGCAGATGCCGCAAAACAGCTTCCTTGGGGTCGCGATCATGTGGGCGCCGAGCGCCCTCTATCCGCACTACG
>JBEDBF010000098.1:0-3560 GCA_041177405.1 Chloroflexota bacterium
TGTCGTGGTGCTGGCTGCGCATCGCGCGATTCGACCATGATGATCCTTACTGGTGCACCACCCAGCAGGGCGTCGCGCACTGGTCCAACTTGATCGGTGAGTTGGTCTGGGAGCACCAGAAGGTGCGCACGTTCGGTCATCGGGCGGCGCGGCAAGCGTCGCTGCAGTACTTCACCTCACTCCAGACACGGGCCCAGCGACGTCGCCATGAGAACGGCCGGCCGCACGTCACGCAGATCTTCTCAGCACGCAAGCTGGGTGGAACATGACGCGACGCCGCATGCGCGCCGCGCGCGCGATCTTTACTCGCCACGAGGAGCGGGGAGTCCCTTGACCGCGCGGGAGTAGGCATCGAGCGTCCGTGCTCGCGCCTCCGCGTGATCAACGATCGGCGCTGGGTACTGCACGCCGAGGGTGATTCCGGCTGCGGCGAGCGCCGCTGGGTGCGCCCATGGCGCGTGAATGGCGGGGGCCTTCAGCGCCGCAAGTTCAGGGATCCAGCGACGTACGTAGGCTCCATCGGCGTCGAAGTTTCCTGCTTGGGTGACTGGATTAAAGATGCGGAAGTACGGCTGTGCATCGGTGCCACTCCCTGCCGACCACTGCCACCCACCATTGTTGGCGGCCACATCCCCGTCAACAAGGTGCTTCAGGAAGTGCGCTTCGCCTTTGCGCCAATCAACTAGTAGATCTTTGGTAAGGAACGAGGCACTGATCATGCGCGCGCGATTGTGCATGAATCCACTTGCATGAAGCTGTCGCATGGCGGCATCAACGATCGGGTACCCGGTACGCCCGTCTCGCCAGGCGTTGAACGGTTCGTCGCGCTCATCCCATCTAATCGCGTCATACGCAGGCTTCCATGATGACCGCGCGGCGTGTGGCGCGTGCCAGAGCACCTGTGTGTAGAAGTCACGCCACGCGATCTGACTCACCCAGAGCCGTTCGCCTGATCGCTCTCCTTCACGCTCGGGCGGGAGCGGGAGGAGTCGGGAGACAAGCTCGCGTGGCGAGAGCAGCCCAAGGTGCAGCGCCGCGGAGAGCCGACTCGTCCCCTGTTCGTCGGCGAGCGTATTTCGACGCGCCGCATATCCGTTAGCGCCCTCGCCGCGTGCCGCAGTAATCCAGCGGTCAGCCACCTTACGCGCCGCCGCCTCACCAGGGCGCGGGAGCAGCTCAAGGCGCGCGGTCGGAAGTGCTGCCTTTGCGAGCGCTGATGCCTTTGGTCTCAACGAGCCTGGGATCGTCAGTGCTGGTGGTGCGGGAAGTTGCGCTGGCGCCGCAAGCGGTTTGCCCACACTGGCGCTGACGCGCTCAAGCCAGCGCCGAAAGTATGGTGTGTAGACCCCGTACGCAGTGTCGCTCCCTGTCAGTAGTTCGTCGGGCTCCACCACTGTGAGACCGCGTACGGCGTGAAGTGTCACACCGAGTGGAATCAGCGCGTCGGCAACGGCGCGATCGCGCGCACGTGCATACGGCGTGTGATCTCGCGTGGCAAAGAGTGCGATCTCACCACTCGGTTGCGCGGCGGAACGGAGCGTGTGAATGAGCGCAGGGAGCGCATTGGCAGCGGGCCCCTCAAGCTCGAGCAGCGTTGAGCCGCGCGCCGTCAACTCTCGCGAGAGCTCAGCCAAACTCTCGCGTAGGTACCAGGTGCGATTCGCGCTTGCGCGGGGGCCAGCGATCAGGCTCGGCTCCCAGATGAAGATAGGCAAGAGCGATCCTTGCAGTTCGCGCGCGCGCTCGGCGGCGGCGATCAGCGCCGGATGATCGGCGAGACGGAGATCGCGACGCAGCCAGAGGAGCGTGATCGGTGCACTCATCGTGCGCAGATCATCGCACGCTCAGCGTGGGGCGGGAGCCTCTAGATCTTCAAGCGTATCGATATCTGCGAGGGCGGCGCCGAGTGGGTCAAGGCGAGAAACGATCCGCGCGTCGAGCGGCACTGCTCCGAGCGCGCCAGCGAGGTCGCGCAGCCGCGGAAGCTCCCCGTTTGCGGCCACGGTTGCACGAAGCGCACCGAGGCTTGTGGCAAGCGGGAGCGGCTCATCGGCGCGAAGGATCACACTCCCGCGTGCCGCCGCCATGAGACCGAGTAAGGGTGGTGGTGCGAACGGTGCGTCTGCGGCAAGGATGATCACCCGCGTGCCGTCATCGTGATCTCGCAGCCGATCACCAACCAGAAGATCCGCAAGTGATGCGGCAGGTCCCGCAAGTGGACGCCGGTCCGGAATGCAGATTGCGGGAGCACTGATCCTCGGCTCGCCTAAGACAACGACGTCAGGGACTGCTGCGAGGAGTGTCGCGTATGCCGCATCAACCACTCGCGCGCCAGCAAGTTCAGGGCGCCCGCGTTGATCGGCGAGTGCGGCGGGGATGACGGCGTCGAGCTTGCCACTCGGAAATCTCGCGCTCGCACCTCCTGCAAGGAGGATGCCGATTGCGCTCACGCTACGCCCCGGCGTTGACGGGGGTCAGTTCGACGATTGCGTTGTAATCGGGGACGTGGCTGATCGGGTCGCGATGCACCCCGTCAATCAGGGGATTCGCCTCAGGAAAGTGCATCTGCACGCTCCCTGCGCGAATCGGCGCAATCTTCACATGCGCCTGCACCTCGCCCGACGCACTGCGAACGCGGACCGCCGCGCCGTCAACTAAACCGCGCGCCGCTGCATCCGCAGCGGAGATCAGAATGTCACTTCGCACAGCACCGTTGAGCGGATCCTTATCCTTCCAGACCATGGAGTTGAACTGTTTCCCGCGACGTGTGGAGAGGTTCAACTTTCCTGCTGGGAGCGTCGCCTCTATCGGCAGCACGGTCGCAAAGTGCGCCTTCCCATCTGGCGTGGCGAAGACCTGACCCTCACAGAGGCGCTCCCCTCCCCACTGGATTGCATCGCCGCTCTCTTTAAGGGTTTCAATGCCTGCATAAGAAGGAACGATGCGTGCGATCTCTTCGCGAATCTGCTGCGTGCCGCCAGGGAAGGCGACCAGATGTGCGCGCGCCGGATCCACCTCGGAAGGCGACCAGATGTGCGCGCGCCGGATCCACCTCTTCCGCAAGTTGCGTGAAGACCTCCCACTCAGGACGCGCCTCTCCAATGCGCGGCCCGGGAATCTCGGGACTGAATGCGACGCGGCGCTCCGTCGTCGTCTCAGTACCGCCACCCGGAACTTCGTAGCGGGTCGTTGCAGGAAGGAGGAGCACCGCCTCTCCTGGATCTACAAGCATTTGGCTGCTGATCACAATGTCTTGATGCACGCGGAGTGGAACCTTGGCGAGCGTGCGCGCAACCGCGTCGGGATCCGGCATCGTCTCCAAGAAGTTCCCGCCAACCCAGAGCACGTCAATCTCGCCTCGTTCAGCGGCGTCAAGCTGCTGCGGCGCTGAACGTCCGTTCTTTGGCGCGATCGGGAATCCATACGCTGCTGCAAGTGGTTCGGTGTACCGCGGCTCAACAGGGAGTCCACCAGGGAGCGACGTGGCGTACGCCCCCATCTCTGCGCCGCCTTGCACGCCGCTATGACCACGAATCGGCATCAGGCCCGCGCCAGGCCGA
>JBEDBF010000099.1:0-2927 GCA_041177405.1 Chloroflexota bacterium
GACGCGCCGCGCAGCTCGCCAGAGAGGAGCTTCCCAATGTATCCGCCAGCCTCTTGCACATCCAGCGTGACGCGAATCCCAACGGTGGCGAGCTGTGCCTGGATGTCGGTGGCCACGGCAACCGGATCGGGGAGGAAGGCGCGCGGCGTTTCGCGCAGCGAGAGCGTCAGGTCGAGACCGTTCGGATAGCCCGCCTCCGCAAGCAGTGCGCGCGCCGCCGCAAGATCCTGCGCGTACCACTCCTCGCCAACGCATGCACCGGCAATGACGCACGGCGGCACGTGGGTCGCAAGCGTTGATCCAGTCGGATAGAAGAGATCAAGAATGCGCTGTCGATCAAGCGCGAGCGCGATCGCCTGGCGCACGCGCACGTCGCTCACCGGCGCATAGCGATTGTTGAAGTTCAGATAGAAGGTATTGAAGCCAGGACGCGAGAGCAGCGCGAGTGAGGCGTCGGCAGCGATCGCCGCCTCATCGGTTGGCGAGAGATTGTCCGCCGCATCCACCGTCCCCGCGCGCAGCTGTAGCAGTCGCGCCGCGGACTCTGGCTCCCACTGGATCACCACGCGCTCGCTGGCGGCGCGCTCACCCCAATACGATCCGTTTCGCGCCAACACGATCTGGACGCCCTGCTCCCACGCAGAAAGGGCGAGCGGACCGGTGCCGTTTGTCGTCGTTGTTAGCGAGCCGTCCGCGATCGCGGCGGCGAGCCAACCGGAGTCGTTCACGGCGAAGTTCGTCACGGCAAGCTTCTGCGTAAACGCGGGATCTGGTGCGCAGAGCGTGAAGCGCACCGTCAGCTCGTCGACCGCCTCAATGCGGCTAATCCCGAGCCGCGGTGTGCCAGCCTCGCTCACCACACACTCAGCGGTACCGCTCTCTGGCCAACTTCGTGCGGCAAACGCGATCTCAGATGACGGAGCCGGTGCACCAGCGCACGAGGCGGTGAGCAGTGCCGCCGTGAGAAGGGCGAGTAGGAGTCTCATCTCAGCGATGGTAGCGATTGCGACCAGAAGTGGCGCTGCGCCTAGAATCACGCGATGCCTTCAACAGTCGTAGCTATTAACAAGAACAACCCGCGTGACCTGCAGTTGGTGACGGCGGGGCAGGGCGTCTCCATGGTGGGGACGGCGATCAGCGACCTTGCCATTCCGATCATGGCGGTGGACCTGCTCGGGGCGAACTCGTTCGGCACCGGAATCCTCGGCGCCGCCACCACCGTTGGCTACCTCGCGATCGGTCTGCAGGCGGGCGTCTGGATTGACAGGCTCCCGCGCCGGCAGTTTCTGCTCGCCGCAGATGTGGTGCGCGCACTTCTACTACTCGCCATCCCCGCGCTCTTCGCGCTGAATCTACTCACGCTGCCGCTGCTGATTGCGATCCAGCTCGGCATTGGCACGGCGAGCATCTTCTTCAATCTGGCCTGGCCGGCGTATCTGCCGCGACTCGCCACCGGCGACATCTTGCTGAAGCTGAACGCACGCCTGGCGCTGCTCGGTGAGATCTCGGGATTCCTCGGGCCAGGCATTGCGGGCGCGTTGATCGGTCTGGTGAAGGCGCCGTTTGCACTTGTTGCAGATGCGTTCACGTTTGTGGTCAGCTACCTCTCGCTCGCCGCCATCAAAACGCCAGAGCCACCACGCGCAACACACTCCGGCCTCACCGTCACGCAAGAGTTGCGCGACGGTCTGCGTGCTGTCTGGCAGCGCCCTACGCTTCGACTGATCACGTTGGAGGCGGTGAACGGCAACGTGGCGTTCAGCATCATGATCGGCCAGTCGGTGATCTATCAGCGACTCGACCTTGGATTTGAACCGGCACTCATTGGCGCCATCGCCTCTATTGGATTCCTTGGCGGCGCGATCGGCAGCATCCTTGCACCGCGCGCGGTAAAGCGCATCGGCTTCGGCCGCCTCCTCTTCTGGGACGCCGTCCTCTTCGGCCTCATCGAACTGCTGCTCCCACTCGCGGGGATTGCGCCGCGCGCGTTTGCATTTCCGCTCGTGGCGATCAACTACTTCTTCGGCGGATTCTTGCTGCTGCTCTACGTGGTCCCCGCCACCGCCTTCCGTCAACAGGTGGTGCCGGATCGACTCCTCGGTCGCGTGATGGCGGTGAATCGCGTGGCAACGTGGGGCTTTGGCGCAACGCTCGGCTTTGTGATCGGCGGCATCATCGCCGAAGCCACAAGCCGCCCAACTGCGCTGTTCGTCTCCGCCATCCTGCAGACCGCCGTGCCGCTGGTGATGTTCGGCTTCGGCAGCTTCCGCTCACTCCGTACCATCGAAGAGGCGGTAGCATTGGATAACAGGAAGCACGCGCGTTAGCGCGAGGCCAACAACAACCAAAAGGAGCGATCAGATGTGCAAGAAGGTCACCTGCGACACCTGCAAGAAGCCAACCTGGGAAGGCTGCGGCGAACACATCGAGGACGCTCTGAAAGACGTCCCTACACCAGAGCGCTGCACCTGCCCGCGGGAGCCGAAGAAGAGCTAACGCGCTAGGCGCGTACCGTCTCGCCCCACTGGTTTGCACCGGCGTCGCTCTTGGTGGCGAGCCAGACGATCAGCACGATCCATCCAATCACCGGGATCAGGCCAATCAGCAACCACCAGCCGCTCTTGCCGATGTCATGCATTCGTCGAATGCCGAGCGCAATCCCCGGGATGAACGTGACGATCCCGAAGAGTGTCTGCAGCAGGTCACCAGGGAAGAACACGTCGAGCACCCCTGCCGCCGCGCTCGCAATCAGCGTGAAGAGGATGAACCACCAGTACTCCGACCGACTCGCCCGACCCGAGATCTGCGCATACGCCCCGTGGTCATGTTGCGCTTGACTGACTGTGTGAAGTCCATCTGATACCTCCGTGCTTACGGCAGCTCTGCTGCCACGTATATCTAATGTACGGCAGCACCTCGCCGAACGG
>JBEDBF010000100.1:0-2925 GCA_041177405.1 Chloroflexota bacterium
CATCAACTTGGTCAACCCGCTCGGCAAGGGGCAGCGCGCCCTGATCGTTTCGCCTCCGAAGGCGGGTAAGACGAGCCTGCTCAAGCAGATTGCCCAAGGTGTGACGGCAAACTATCCAGAGATCTCCCTCATGGTCTGCCTCATTGGCGAGCGACCCGAAGAGGTCACCGACATGCGCCGCTCCGTCAAGGGCGAGGTCATCTCGTCGACGTTCGACGAGCCGACCGAGAATCACACCCATGTCGCTGAGATGGCGCTTGAGATCGCGAAGCGCCGCACCGAGGCGGGTGCTGATGTGGTCGTGTTGCTCGACTCCATCACCCGACTGGCGCGCGCCTATAACTTGGCACTTCCGCCATCCGGCCGAACGCTCTCCGGTGGTATCGATCCGATTGCGCTCTACCCTCCGAAGCGCTTCTTTGGCGCCGCGCGAAAGCTCGAGGAGGGTGGCTCGCTCACCATCATCGGCACCTGCCTTGTTGATACAGGCTCGAAGATGGACGACGTGATCTACGAAGAGTTCAAGGGAACGGGCAACTCCGAACTCGTGCTCGACCGTAAGTTGGCCGAGAAGCGCATCTTCCCGGCGATCGACGTGCAGCGCTCCGGTACCCGCCGCGAGGAGCTCCTCCTTGACGAGGGGACCCTCAAGATGGTCTGGACCATGCGCCGCATGCTCTCGGCCGTTGGCGCGAATGAGGGGATCGAGCTGCTCCTGAACCGCATCGCCAAGACCGAGTCAAACGCTCAGTTCCTCGCCTCGCTCACGAAGGGGACCGAGGGGTCCAACCCCGCGTAGCTCTCGCACGAGGCACAGCGTGTGCCACGCTACCGCGCTTGGCGGCGTAGCCGAGGGGTAGACTAAGGCGGAGATCGGAGGCTGAAATGCTGGATGAGAAGCGCCAAAGAACGTCGGCCCGCAGTACTCAGCATCGCAATGTGCGAGCTGGAAGCCTCGCCTTCCGCCTCGCCGCGGCCATCCGTCGCCGTCTCCTGGCCTTCGGATCCTTTCTCGAGCGCAGTGGTGAGCGCGCGATTGCCCTGAGCCTCTTCCGTGCAGGTGAATTCCTCAAGCGCCCGCTACCGCGGCGGGTTCGCGTCCATCCCACTCTTGCGACCCGCACGACAGGCATCGCAGTCGCGGCGATCGCTCACAAGGTCACCCCAGCGCTGGAGGAGCGCGGAATCCTCCGCTCCCTCCGCCGTCGCCGTCGCTCACTTGACTCAGGGCTGCGTCAACTCGGTCGCGAGCCAGAGCGAGCGATGCCCGTTGTCATCGCCGGCCTGCTGAGCGTGGCTATTGTTGCCAGCCTGCTTCCCGGCCCGACCGTCGATGCGCGCAGCACGGCACTCGACGACGGCGGTATGAGCGTGGGGATGGGCGCGGCAGTAGCGCCGATCTTTGCGACCGAGTGGGGTGGAACGGAGAACCCTGACAGATTGATCATAGACGGCACTGCCGACAGCGTTGGTCCGAATGACGGTGTGTTGATTGGCGAGGCTCCGATTGAGGGCACGTTCTCAATGCGCGCAACTGAGGTGATCGCGCAAGCCCCAGATGCCACCGTGGCAACCACGGCGACGGACGGACCGATCTTCCTTGACGATGGCACACTCGAGCTTCCCGCTGCGATTGACATCGTTGTTGCGGACGGTCGCGACCATGTGCTGATTCACGTTGTATCGCGCGGTGAAACGTTGGCCGCGATCGCGAAGCGGTACAACATTTCCTCCATGGAGCTGATCTGGTCAAACGGTTTGCAATCCGCCGACAACCCGCCAGTGGGGAAGCGGCTACGCGTCCCCGACACGCGTGGCATCGTCGTTACCGTTCGTGAACACGAGACGCTCAAGTCAATCGCCTCCAAGTATCGAGTCACCCCGTCAACGATTCGCACCTACAACAATCTGAAGACGGCCGATGTTGTGTTGGGGATGGTTCTCGTACTCCCTGGTGGGCGGGGGGCGGCGTTGCCAACCTTCACGCGGAACGATGGACTCATCGGCTACACCGGTCCGATTCCGTCGGTGTATAGCGGCGTGAAATTCCGATACCCCGTGCCAGGCGGGCGGTATGTGCGCGGCTTCACTCGCACCCACCTTGGCATGGATATTGCAAATTCCTACGGCGCCTCCATCGTTGCGGCTGGTGATGGCGTGGTGGTGTTTACCGGTTGGCGCAACAACTGTGGCGGCTACCAAGTGATAATCGCGCACGGCTCCAACCTCTACTCCGGCTACTACCATCTCTCTGGCATCCTCGCGAGCACTGGGCAGAAGGTCACGCGCGGTACCCGTATCGGGCGCATGGGCCAAACAGGCTGTGCGACCGGACCACACTTGCACTTTGTTGTCTCTCGGGGATTCCCCCTGGCGGGCTCATCGACGCTCTACAACCCAGCGCGCTTCCTGCCGTAACGCCATGTTTCTTGACGTAGTCGAGATCCACCTTGCTGCGGGGCGTGGCGGCGACGGCGCGTCAACGATGCGTCGCGAGGCCCATGTGCCACGTGGCGGCCCAGATGGGGGCGATGGTGGTCGTGGCGGAAGCATCTATGTGACGGTTGATCCAGGGCAGACGACCTTGCGCGACTTTGAGGTGAAGCGTCGATACGTCGCGGGCGATGCCACTGGCGGTGGGAACAAGACATCCCACGGCAAAGCTGGCCGCGATCTCGTGATCGGTGTGCCGCCGGGCACCGCAATCTTCGACGCTAAGAGCGGCGACCTGGTCGCTGACCTGGTCTCGCGAGAACAGAGCGTGCTGCTGGTTCGGGGGGGCCGTGGTGGCCTCGGCAATGCACACTTCACCACTGCCACGCATCAAGCGCCACGCCACGCGCAAAAGGGGGAGCCGGGCGAACAGCGCGATGTGCGGCTCGAACTACGGTTGATCCAGGGCAGACGACCTTGCGCGACTTTGAG
>JBEDBF010000101.1:0-3686 GCA_041177405.1 Chloroflexota bacterium
ACGCGTTCAGGGAGGACGCTCCCGTCTGGTGCGTTGAAGCGCACGCCAAGCCACGGGGTCCCAAGGGCAACGAGCAGGGCAAACGTCGGAAGAGCCACGGCGAGCGGTCGACGCATCACGGCGCGAGCGAGGCGAGACCACGGTCCCTGCTCGTTCACCCGACCGCTGCCGAGCTTGCGAATGGCGAACCGATTCACGCGGCCCCCGAGGAGGCTGAGGAGAGCGGGCATCAGCGTGATGCTCGCCGCTACGGCAATAGAGACGGTCACCGCGCCGGCAATGCCGATGCTGCGCAGGATCGCAAAATCGAAGAGGGCGAGCCCCGCCAGGCCGAGCATCACCGTCACACCAGAGAAGAAGACGGCGCGTCCCGCGGTGGCCACCGTTCGCTGCACCGCGTCGCCCACCGCCGCGCCGCGACCGAGCTCTTCACGGAAGCGCGAAACGAGCAGCAGCGCGTAGTCCACGCCGAGCCCGAGTCCGAGCAGCGTGGTGAGGTTCAAGACGAAGATGCTCATGCGCGTCGCCTGCGCAACGCCGAAGATTGCGGCGAGCGCAACGATCACCGTTGCACCACCAACGGCAAGTGGGAGTCCCGCCGCAACTGCAGAACCGAACACCAGCAGCAAGACGATCGCCGCCAGCGGAAGGCTGATCAGCTCGCTGCGCTGAAGATCCGTCTCCGAAACACTCTGAATATCGGCATAGAACGAAGGACCGCCAGCAATTGCAACCTTGATCCCTGCCACCTCTTTAATGGCAGCTTGAATACCTTCCAGTGCCGCTGGTGAGTCGTCTGGCTTGAGGTCGAGCAGGATCACGTCGTAGACAATCTTCTTTGCAACGTTCACCTGCGACGGCGCGATCAGATGTGATCGTGAGCCAACCACGTGTGGCGCGTTCAGTACTCCAGCGACCGCCTCTTGCGCTGCAACTACAAACTGCGGCGTGCCAGGGACCAACGTCTCGGAGCTGATCGCGAGTACGAGTGCAGATGGCGGCGCGCCGAGCTCGTCTTCGAGGATCGCGCGTGCACGCGCGCTCTCGAGCGTTGGAAGATCGAAACCGCCCGCCTGCAGCGCGCCAGGCGCCTGTGGTGCAAAGGGGAGCGCGCACGCAATCAAGAACAACCATGCGCCAATCACGAAGGTGCGTCGCCGGTGCACCCATGCGCCGAGACGCTCAAATGGCGGGAGTGCTTCACGCGGTGAACTCTTCTTGCGCCTCAGGTGCGGCTTCTTCGGCGCCATGCTCACCGCCCCACTGCAAGTCGTGACGCAAGAACATCAGGAAGACCGGCAGCGTCGATCGCCTCTTGCGCGCTCGGAATGTCGTACTCCACACGTCGCCACGTCACGCGACCGAGCCCCGCACGCTCCTCGTCGCGCTCCCAGAGCAGCCACGCGGCGCGCGGGTCGCGATCACGCGGCTGTCCAACCGAGCCTGCATTCACCAGTGAGGGCCCGCGCAGGGCGATCGGATCTGCGTTGACCGCCGTTAGTTGTGCGACCTCCCCTTGCAGCTCCCAGAGTGCGGGGATGTGGGTGTGTCCATGGAAGAGTATTGGCGTGCTGAGCCCGCGTAGGTTCTCCTCTGCGGTGGTTGCGTCCATGACGTACTCCGCGATCGGATCGCGAAGCGAGGCATGCACGAGCGTGGCGGAACCCATCTCCATCACCCGCGGAAGTGCACGCAGCCACTCACGACTCTGCGCCGTCAACACGTCGCGCGTCCAGAGCGCCGCCGTACGCGCACCTTCGTTGAAGCTCTCCACAATATCGTCGCCGAGTGCGGCAAGATCGTGATTCCCCATCACGCCGGTTGCACCTACGCGTTGCAACTCAGCAATCACGTCGTTCGGCGATGCACCGTAGCCAACCACGTCACCGCAGTGCCAGATCGGCGCATGCGGAGCAACACGCGCAACGTCGTCAAGGACCGCGCGCAGCGCCTGGATGTTTGCGTGCACGTCAGAAAGAATCACAACACTCATTGCGCTACCACCGCTCACGGAGGCGCTTCAGCAGTCCAAGGCGCCAGGCGCCGAGCAGCACGAGCGCAGGGAGAAGGATCGCCAAGAGAACGGTCTCAAACGGCGCAAGGTAGGTCTGCACCTCTTCCCACCGCGCGCCGAGAGCGGCACCGCCCCAGATGAGCGCCGCGTTCCAGATCAGCGCGCCAACGGTGCTGTAGAGAAGGAACGGCACGAGTGGCATGCGCGCGATTCCTGCAGGGAAGGAGATCGCGGTTCGCAGCAGCGGAACGAAGCGGCTCCAGAAAACCACCTTCCCGCCGTGCTTGGCAAAGAAGCGATCTGCGCGATCGAGGTCGTCAGCAGAGATGCGCACGAAACGGCCGTAGCGCACGAGCAGGCGTCGCCCGCCGTATGCGCCGATCGCATAGGCGCCGAAGGTGCCGACCATCGAGCCGAGTGTGGCAACAAGGATCGTGGGGATCAGCTCCCAGCGGCCGCCGGTGAGCGGCTCGACCGCGGTCGGATCTGCGACCAGGAATCCGGCGAACGGGAGGATGAACTCCGATGGGACGGGGAAGCTCGATGCGTCCACCGCCATCGCCACAGCAAGGCCGAGATATCCGACCGCCTCATAGAGGGAGGTGATCAACGGGATCAAGATCTCATCGAGCCAAGCGAGCATGCCTCTAGCGTGCCAGAGATCGCCCCCCAGCGAGCGGTTCGCTATGATTCACGCATGACGCTTTTCACGCTTCCGTTTACGAACCCGATGGAGTTCTTCATCTCGCTCGCCATCGGCGGGGGGTTCGTCTACATCTTCCAGAAGGCCGCAATGAGCCAGGAGCAGCGTGAAACCTCATGGGTGAAGCGGATTCGTCACCGGCCCAAACAGCAAGGTCCTGTGGGGCGCGCTCTGGGTTGGCTGGGCGGTCGTCTTTGGTCTGCTGCTCGGGAGCTTCGAAGACAAGACCGCGCACTCACCATACGGTTCCGTTGGACTGATCGCCCTCTTCTCTGGCTTCTTCCTGATGATGGGATTCATCTGGGCGAGCATCGGCGAATAGCCCACTCGCAGAACAGGGAACCGCGAAACTTACTCTTCGCAACTGCTCGGGTTTAACGTCCCCATAATCCAACTCCAGCCGCGGAAGTTTCCCGTACGGCCAACATGCAGCGGATGCGCGCAGTCCCATGCGGCGGCGAAGCTGTCCAGCACATCGCCCGCATCGAGTCGCGCACCGTTATGAAAGCGCACACCACTTCGCAGCGCGCACTCCACCACAAGTCCGTCCTCAGACGCAACACACGCTGTGGCGAGACGCGGCTCGACGGCCGTGCCTCCAGCCACATACCCGTAGAGTCCCTCCATGATCTGCGCGCAGATGCGCACCGCTTCTCGATCCTCTTCATCCATGCAGTAGAGCCCCGCCGGCTCACCACCCTGCAGCCAGGTGAACGTGTCGCTCCCCTCAACGCTCACCGCATAGAGGCGCTCCATGGCAACCGGTGAGGCGACAAGACCGCGCACTACGTCTCGCGCCGCAATCAGCGATGCACCATTCGCAATCGGGATCACCGGAACCTGCGCTCGAATCTCGTTGTTGATCTGCGTGAAGAGCGACGTGCGCGAATCAGGATCAGTCTCTTGCTGTGCTTCGTCGAGCAGTGCAACAAGGCGCGGATACTGATCGCCGTGCGCAGGACCGGAGGT
>JBEDBF010000102.1:0-2765 GCA_041177405.1 Chloroflexota bacterium
ATCGCGGTATCGAGCTGCTGTAGTGACTCTTCGGTCAGGTTCTCGTATGCGCTCCCATCTGCAACCGAGCCGAGCAGCAAGAGTGCGGCAACTGTTGGCAGCAGCGTGAAGATCAGCGCCTCTATGCCCGCATGGCCGAGTCCAAAGGCGACACCGACGCGTTCGGAGCGGACGTGTCGCGCCGCCTTACTCAGGATGAAGGCGCGGCTCCCCTCTTCGAAGATGCCGGCAGTGAACGACGCAATGAGCACTGCGGTGAACCAGCTGCCACTCCCTGGCGTTGGCGCCACGCTGCCAATCACCAACGCGTTGATGACGGTGAGGAACGGGAGTCGAGCAGCCTGACTCAGCACGAACGCCACGCCACCCCACGCCCAAACAGAGACGCCGCCGCTCAGTCTCCGTGCGGCAACAAGGCCGCCAACAACAAGGGCGATGAGAAGGCCGGCAAGGAGCGTGTACGCACCCTGTGCTGCGACGATCGTGGCGCTGTCGAGCGAGTGGAGCGGCAACACTATCGAGCGGACGAACGGCGGCGAGCGGTGCGGCGCTTTGGACGTGTCGATCGCCTCGTTGGACGTGCATCGGCGCGCCAGGTCCGATACGCAATCACGATCGTTGCAACGATGGAACTCGCAAGCCCGCCGAGAAGCACGACGATGGGAGCTCCGCCGAGATCAACAACGGCTTCTGGGATGGCAGCAAGCGCCGCTGTTGTGCCACCCACTGCGATCCAGGCGCGGCCGATAAACGCGTGCGACGCATCCCACGCCTTCGTGCTCTCCAGCGTCCACGGGAGGCGCACGCCGATCGTGTAGTTCTGCTTGATCTGCGGGGCGGTGAAACCGAGCAGTGCGAAGAACGCGCCGAGCGCGATCGGTGCCGAGTGATCGAGTCGTGCCGCTTCACCGAACCCTGAGTTGATGATTGCCGACTGCGTCACCGCAAAGAGGAGGACGAGGCCCATCGCGACGTAGCCGATCGCTTCCGCGCTACGCACGATGTTTGCGCGCTTCGGGTCTAGGCGGATCGCAAGGAGGATGAAGGCTGCGCTGAGCGCAAAGATCGCAGGGAGCGCAAAGAGTGCCTCACGTCCGGCAAAGCCATCCGCAACGCCGTTGATGTCCCAGTGGATGGCCAATTGCGCATCGGCGGGGAGCGTCTGGAACGCGTAAAGCGTGAAGAATCCGGTCGCAGCAAGCGCAACAGTCGAGACGACGCGAGCGACCGGGTTCACTAGAGACCCTTGACTTCGGCAACCACCTGCGAAAGGACGCTCTTCGCGTCGCCAAAGAGCATGGAGGTCTTCTCCAAGTAGAAGAGCTCGTTCTCAATCCCGGCAAATCCGGTTGCCATGCCGCGCTTCACCACAATGACCTGTTCCGCATCCTGCACGTTCAGGATCGGCATCCCGTAGATCGGCGATGCAGGGTCTGTCTTTGCCGCAGGGTTTGTGACATCGTTTGCACCGATCACGAGTGCAACGTCACATGCTCCGAACTCTTCGTTGATCTCGTCAAGATCGAAGAGATGGTCGTACGGAACGTTCGCCTCTGCAAGGAGCACGTTCATGTGGCCAGGCATGCGGCCGGCAACCGGGTGAATGGCGAATCGAACGCGACCACCGCGCTTCTCAATCAGCTCCGCAAGCTCGCGCACCGCGTGCTGTGCCTGTGCGACCGCCATGCCGTATCCGGGAATGATGATGACGTTGCGCGCGTACCCAATCCTCATGGCGGCGTCTTCTGCGCTGACCGATCGCGTCGTGAGGCCTTCGGCGCTCTTCACCGAGGCTGCCGCCACCTCTCCGCCGAACGCGCCGAAGAGCACGTTCGCAAAGCTGCGGTTCATCGCCTTCGACATGAGGATGGAGAGGATGAAGCCACTCGCACCGTCAAGTGCGCCGGCCACGATCAGGACATTGTTGCCAATCGCAAAGCCGGTTGCGCTCGCTGCGAGACCTGCGTAGGAGTTCAAGAGCGAGACGACGACCGGCATGTCCGCACCGCCGATCGGCAAGACGAGCGTGACGCCGATCACAAGCGCGAGGAGGGCCATGAGGCCGAAGAGGAGAATGCCGTTGTCGCCGCTCGTCGCGGGGCCGCCCGATTGCGTTGCGATGAGGTAGATCCAGAGTCCGATCGCGCCGACGAAGATCGCCGCGTTGATGATCTTCTGCCCCGGGAAGGTGATCGGGCGGCCAGAGATGAATCCCTGCAGCTTGCCGAATGCCATGAAGGAGCCAGTGATGGTGAGCGCGCCGAAGATGGTTTCGAAACCGAGCGCAACCATCTTGATCACGCCGGGACCGCCCGGCACGTCGCGATAGTGGAGGAACTCGGCGATACCAACGAGCGTGACGGCGAGTGCGCCGAACATGTGGCTGACGGCAATGCGCTGTGGCATGGCGGTCATTGGGACGAGGAGGCCCATCGGGAGTCCGATCGCGGTGCCGATGACGAGGCCAATAATGATCAGCTCGTAACTGATGATCTGATGGTTGAGCAGTGTGCCGATGATGGCGAGGAGCATGCCGAGCGCGGCGAGCTGCATGCCACGGCGGGCGGTGTCCGGCTTCGTCAGCCCTCGAAGGCCGAGGATGAATGCTGCAGACGCGGCAATGTAGGCAACCTGCACGAAGAGAGCGCCAATCTCTGGGTTCACTCCGGCGCCTCCGTCTTCTTGAACATCTTCAACATGCGGTCAGTGATGACAAATCCACCAACCACGTTGATGGTGGCCGCCGCAACGGCGACCGCACCCAT
>JBEDBF010000103.1:0-2658 GCA_041177405.1 Chloroflexota bacterium
CCAGCAGCGCAGGGCGCTCGGTTGGACGCAGTGAGGGGAGAGGGGCGAGAATCCACGGATGAGTAACGCACCAACGCCGAAGCCCTTCTCCTGGGAGTACCGTCCCACGGTGCTCGCCAGGGAGGCGTTTCACATCACCGGCGGCCGCCCACTGAGCGGCAGCGTGCGTGTATCCGGCGCAAAGAATGCCGCGCTCAAGATGATGGCAGCATCGGTCCTCACCGGAGAGACGCTGCGGCTGCAGAACGTTCCAGAGATCCTTGACATCGAAGTGCTCCGCGACACGCTCCGTGATCTTGGCGTCCGTGTGGACCGCGAGTCAGACGGAACCATGGAGCTGACTGCAGGTGAGGTTGAGTGGCTCTTCGTCCCACTTGAGGCGGCGGCGAAGATGCGCGCGAGCTTCATGTTGCTTGGTCCGCTCCTTGCGCGATTCGGTCGAGTGATCATCAGCAACCCTGGCGGCGATCGCATTGGTCGACGTCCCGTCAACCTGCATGTGGATGCCATGCGCGCACTTGGCGCAGAGATTGACTATCGCGACGGTTACTACTTTGCAAAGAGCAGCGGCAGGCTACGTGGTGCCGACATCAACTTTCCGCATGTCACCGTGATGGGGACGGAGAACGCAATCCTCGCCGCAGTCCTCGCCAAGGGCAGCACTCGCATCCACCCTGCAGCCCAAGAGCCAGAGGTGGACGACCTGATCACACTCCTGAACGGCATGGGCGCACAGATTGAGCGCAGCGCTCCCGACGTGATTGAGATTCAAGGTGTTGATGCGTTGCGCGGCGCATCGCATCGTGTCATGCCAGACAGAATCGAGGCTGGAACGTTTGCAACTGCCGCCGCAGTGATTGGTGGGAGCATCGAGATCACAGAGATCCAGCCAGCACACCTTGGTGCATTCCTACAGCTCCTTGAACGCATGGGTGTCGAGCACAGTGTTCAAGGAACCACGCTGCGCGTCAGCGGCACGCCACAAGGTGAGGGTTCGTACAAGGCGGCAGACATCACCACGTCGCCGTATCCGGGGCTCGCGACTGATCTTCAGCCGTCGGCGGGGCTCATCTTGACGCGCGCCGCTGGCGTCAGCAGCATCCATGAGACCATCTTTGAAGATCGACTCGAATGGCTGATCGGCCTGCGCAACTTTGGTGCCAACGTAGAGATTCTCGACCCGCGGCATGCGCGAATCAGCGGGCCAACCACATTCACCCCTGCAGAAGCGGATATCCCGGATCTGCGCGCAGGTGCCACGCTCATGCTCGCCGCACTCGCCGCTCCTGGCGAGAGCAGGATCCACGGCGCGCACCACGTCCGCCGCGGCTATGCGACCATTGAGGAGAAGTTCCGTGGCCTTGGCGCGGAGCTGACGCATGTCAGCGAAGAGGAGAAGAGCCCAGCATGAAGATTGGAATCGACCTCGGCACCGCAAACGTGCTGGTCTTTGTTCAGGGTCAAGGGATCACGGTTCGTGAGCCGAGCGTTGTCGCCATCGATGCGGACGATCGGATTGTTGCGGTCGGCACCGAAGCAAAAGAGATGGTTGGGCGTACGCCGGGATCCATCACCGCGATCCGCCCACTTCGAGACGGCGTGATCGCGGACTACGTGGTGACCGAAGCGATGCTTCGATACTTCATCAAGAAGGGCACCGCCGGGAAGATCTCGTTCGGACGTCCAGACGTGCTGGTAAGCGTTCCTGCCGGGTCTACCTCTGTAGAGAAGCGCTACGTCCTCGACGCGGCGCGACAGGCGGGGGCTGGAAAGGCGTATCTGATTGAGGAGCCGATGGCCGCAGCGATCGGCGCGCAGCTGCCGATCAGCGGTCCATCAGGGAACATGATCGTGAACATTGGCGGAGGCACGGCCGAGATTGCCGTGATCTCGCTCTCAGACATTGTGGTGGCGAAGAGTCACCGGGTCGGCGGCAACCGCTTCGACGAGGCGATCGCGCTCTACATCCGCCGCAAGTACAACCTGATGATTGGTGACCGAACGGCGGAGCAGGTGAAGCTTGAGATCGGCAGCGCCCTCCCGCTCGAAGAGGAGCTGTCAATGAGCGTGAAGGGGAGGGACATGATCGCCGGTCTCCCCCGCGAGGTGCTCATCACCTCAACGGAGATCACCGAGGCGATGGAGGTGCCGCTACGAAACCTCACCGACGCGATCCGCGGTGTCCTCGAGCAGACACCGCCAGAGCTGAGCGCGGACATCATTGATAAGGGGATCGTCCTCTCAGGGGGCGGCGCGCTCTTGCGCAACATCGATCGGCTTGTGACGAACGTTACTGGCGTTGCTTCGCATGTGGCTCCAGACCCCCTGAGCTGTGTGGCGAAGGGGACCGGCATTGCGCTCGAACACTTCGACGTCTTCGCCAAGTCGCTGACGTCGCAAGCCTGACCCGTGGCGCTGCACCAGCGCGAGGGCTGGACGCAGGAGAGTGCCCCCAACGCCTTCGTTGATCTTCACGCCCACAGCTCGGCAAGCTTCGACTCACTCAGCGATCCAATTGAGCTGACACGCGCCGCGGCTGCGCGCGGGATCACGCACCTTGCTATCACAGACCACGACCGTGTTGACGGTGCTCAACGCGCGCGTGATGCGCAGGTCCCAGGGATCACCGTACTCGTCGGCTCTGAAGTTCGGACTCGT
>JBEDBF010000104.1:0-2598 GCA_041177405.1 Chloroflexota bacterium
CCATTAGTCCTTCGCAATACATCATCGTGGAGATGAGTGGGCCATCCAAGCGGAGGGTGTCTCCGTCGACTGTCACTCCTGCGCCAAGCGTGTTGCAGCCAACCGACGCACTGAGTTGATCTCCATTAATGACGACATAGCCGCCAGACACGTCATAGGTCTTGCCATCAACTTGAATCGTGAACGGCGGGTACTGAGGTCCAATCACATCGGCCATCGCAATCGCCACGCCGCCTTCGATACGGATGATGCCGTTTGAGCTGGTGATCCCGTCGTCGACAATGGAAAGGAGATCGCCCTCAAGAATGCTGATCAGTGCGGCTTCGGCCTCCATCAGGCCGTCGCAGTACATCTTGGTGGAGGCGAGCGGACCATCAAGGACGAGCGTGGTCGGCACACCACCGCTCATATTGCCAAGATCTCCTACGGTAAGTGCCGCCGACCCAACAACGTTGTTGCAGCCAACGGTGGCGCTGAGGTTGCCATCCGAGTAGGTGATGCTGCCACTCTCCACGTTGAAGAGCGACCGAGAGAGTTCGTCGCCAGTGACGAGTTGTGTGAAGGTCGCCGAGAAAAACGCACCGCCCATCTCTGGGTAGCCCGGCATCTCGGGGAAGGCGACGCCGCCCTGGCACATCTCCGGCACGCTTCCATCCTCCGCCGGGGCGCACGGGTCATCGGCGTTGGCGTACACAGCGGCGGGGGGGGCGAAGATCCCAAGAAGTCCTACGAGCATCAGCGCGCTGAGGAGTCGGTTGCGCATGTGGAGTTACCCCTTTCCTTCGCCGCGATGGCGACTACTGCGGCATATGCCGTCACCACCCTAACGCTGCCGCCCAGGGAAGGGTTCCCGCACCATGCACGACCAGGAGACATGAGGAGGGTGGTAGCCTCACCTCACGGGAGCGTCGAGCGAACGATGAACACGGGAGGGGTATGGGAGCGCGGCCAGGCGAGACGATCATGAGCGCCGAGATCGCTGAATCGGTCAGCGTTACCGCCCGGCTGGTTGCAGACCGACGGCGTTTTGAGCAGATCGGCGAGGCGCTTGCGGCGAGACGGCCCGCGGTGCTCGTGGTGGCGGGTCGAGGCACGAGCGATCACGCCGCGATCTATGCGCGATACCTCTTTGAACACGCGCTCGGGGTCCCGGTCGCTCTTGCGGCCGCGAGCCTGCTCACCCAATACCGCATCGAGAGCTCCTCGCCACAGAGCGCCCTCCTCGCCTTCAGTCAGTCGGGTGCCGGTCCAGACATGATCGCACTGGTTGAATCTGCGAGACGGCGGGGCGCACTGACCGTGGCCCTTACCAATGACGCAACGTCAGACCTCGCCGCGGCGGCTGAACTGACCGCCTACCTTGATGCGGGACCAGAGCGTGCGGTGGCCGCCACCAAGACCTTTCTCGCAGAGCTCGTCAGCGTTGCACTTATTGCGGCGGCGGCAGCGCGCGCGCTGGGACGTGATCACGCATGGTCGAATGAGTTCGAGGCGCTCTCGAAACGGATGGCCGACGCGCATGCAGCGGCGAGCTCTTGGGTTGCCAGTGCGACCGATCGGCCAATCTTCAGATCGCTGCTTGCCGCGGACCGCGCGTTCGTCGTTGGACGAGGCTTTGAGTATCCGAGTGCACTTGAACTTGCCCTCAAGCTTCGGGAGACAACAGGAACATTTGCAGACGGCTACTCCGCCGCAGACCTCCTCCACGGACCAATTGCATCCGCTGGTGCGCAAGTCCCCGCGATCTTGCTCACCACTGACGATGCGACACGAGCAAGCATTGAGACGGCTCGCGAACGGTTGAGATCATCCGGTTCGCCGATCCTTCTCGTGGGCACTGCCGCGCAAGCAGGAGATGCGGCAGACGCGCTGATCATTCCTGCCGGTCCGAGCGGTCCGCTCTGCACCCCTGTCACTGCAATCGCAGGTCTCGCCATTGTGGAATCAATCGCCACCCGTCGCGGAAAGAATCCTGATGCACCGGAAGGGCTTGCCAAGATCACCAAGACGCTCTGATGGCGTATCGCAGTGCGACCACAGCGTCTGTTTTGAGCGATGCGCGGTGACAGCTCTACACGGGAACTGCTCTACACGCTTACAGCTCCACAAATTCACAGCGGTGCACGGTGTTGTGGATGTCTGAGTTTGGGACCGACGAGTTCGGCGCTCGGCTAGCAGAGCTACTCACACCAGGAGCGCTTGCCGAAGTGACAACCTCGCGCGAAAGCATCGTGAAGGCTGCGTACATGGACTGGCGTCGGGAGGTGGTGCTTCGCTCCGACGGAAGCAGTCACACCCGATACACCGTTGGGCATCCTGGTGCGGTGGCAATCCTTGCGATTGATGCTGCCAATGCTTCTCGCGTGACGCTGGAATCTCCCGTGATGTTCGTGCGGCAGTTTCGCACTGCAACGGGGCGCCTCCTCCTTGAGATTCCCGCCGGGACACTCGACATCGTCGACGGCCGGCGCGAGGCGGCGGAGCGCGCCGCAGTGCGAGAACTTGAGGAGGAGACTGGACTCATCGCATCCGACTGGCAGCACCTGCGCTCCTTCTATACGGCACCCGGCTTCACCGATGAGTGGATGGAGCTCCACC
>JBEDBF010000105.1:0-2579 GCA_041177405.1 Chloroflexota bacterium
CGCAGAGACGCAGAGCGCGGGACGCGGACGTGCTGGAAGGGTGTGGCTTGACGCCCCTGGTGGTTCGCTGCTGATGAGCCTCGCAGTGCGCGCAGATTCTCTGCCGGCTGAGGCGGATCGCGCCTGGCGTGTTGGCGCGGAGTTTGCGCTCGCACTTGCAGACGCCACAGAAGATGCGGCGGGCCTGCTGATTGGCGGACTCGCGCTGAAGTGGCCGAACGATCTTGTGCTGCGCAACGAAGAGGGTGGCGTCACCACCGGATTCCGCAAGGTGGGCGGGGCGTTGATGGAGGGTGCTGATTTAGGGACGCCCGCTGCAACGCTCATTGTTGGCATCGGACTCAATGTGCGCGGCGATCCTTCGCGCTTGGATCCTGCACTCGCCGCAACGGCAACGTCGCTCGAGCTCGCCTCTGGTCGCCCCGTGGATCGCGAGGCGATCTTTGAGGACACGGTGGCGCGGTTGGGTGGGCGCCTGGCGGCACTTCGCTCCGGTCGGTTCGACGTGGCCGGATGGCGGAGTCGACAGCTCCTGGAGGGCTGGGAGGTGGAGCTGGACCTGGGTGCCGAGGGGCTGCTGACTGGTCGGGTGGCGGGATACGACGGCGTCTCGGGCGCGCTCATCCTCAGCGTGGGCGGCACGGAGCGTGCCATTCACGCCGGCGAGGTGACCCGAGTCGTGCGAGCCGTCACCCCGTAGGGGGTACCATCACCCCCTAGTGGGGAGGGTCCGTGCCGAGCTTTAGGAACCCGTTCAAGCGCCGCAAGGCGACCCCCGGAGGCGAGCCAGATCTCTGGTTGCGCTGCCCCGGGTGCTCCGAGCTCCTCTTCAAGAAGAGCCTGGAGAAGGGCCACCGTGTCTGCACATCGTGCGGGCATCACTTCCGTGTCCCCGCCCGCGAGCGGATCAACCAGCTCGTCGATGAGGGCACCTTTACCGAACTCGACGCCAGCCTCGTCTCCCTCGACCCGATCGTCTTCACCGACTCCAAGCCGTACCCAGAGCGAGCCGCCGCCGCCCGCACGTCCACGGGGGAGCGCGACGCCGCCGTCCGCGGCACCGCCTTCATCGGCGGGATTGAGGTCTCGCTCGTCGTCATGGACTTCTTCTTCATGGGCGGCTCCATGGGCTCCGTGGTCGGCGAGAAGGTGGCCCGCGCCGCCGAACTCGCCACCGAGCGCCGCCTCCCCCTGCTGATCGTCACCGCCTCCGGTGGCGCGCGCATGCAGGAGGGGACCTACGCGCTGATGCAACTGCCAAAGACGCTCGCCGCCATTGCGCGCCTGAAGGCGACGGGTGGCACATTCATCAGCCTGCTCACCGATCCCACAACGGGCGGCACGATTGCATCGTTCGGTGCGCTCGGTGATCTGAACGTTGCGGAACCGAATGCACTGATTGGCTTCAGTGGTGCGCGCGTCTCAGCTGGAACGATTGGCGACGAACTTCCCGCCGGCTTCCAGCGCTCTGAGTTTTTGCTGGAGACTGGATTCATTGACGCGATCGTTGCGCGGCCGAACCTGCGCCCCTGGTTGATTCGCGCACTCAGTCTGCTGCAACCGCTTCCCGCACCCGCCGTGCCGCTCTATCAGCAGATCAACATTCCAGGCGTTGGACTGATCGGTGGCGTGGTGAGCGGTGTGGCGCAGGGTGCTGGCACCATGATTGGCAGCGTGCTCGCGCCGGTCGCCGACGTTGCCACCAAGGTGGCGAACCGCGCCGACCAGATCTTGGAGAATCAGCGCGACCGACACCTTGCACCAGAGCTCGGTGCACACCTTCCAGAAGAGGAGGCGTGGAGTCACGTGCGCCGCGCACGCGAAGTGAACCGCCCGCGCACCGCAGAGTTCCTTGAGGCCCTCAACGCCGAGTTTGTGGAGCTGCGCGGCGATCGACGCGCTGGTGATGACGGCGCGATCGTTGCTGGCATTGCACGCATTGATGGTCGACGCATTGTGGTGGTTGGCACGCAGAAGGGGCGCGACACGGAGAGCAACATTCGTCGCGGTTTCGGCATGCCGCACCCAGAGGGCTATCGCAAGGCGGAGCGCGCCTTTGAGCTCGCCGAACGACTCCACCTCCCCGTGTTGACACTGATCGATACGCCTGGCGCACATCCGGGGCCTGAGTCTGAGCAGCGCGGCATTGCCGAGGCGATCGCCGCCTCCATCAGCCGCATGACGCAGCTGCGCACGCCGATCGTCAGCGTGGTCACCGGTGAGGGTGGTTCGGGCGGAGCGCTTGCGATTGCCGTGGGGGATCGCGTCTACGCCCTTGAGCACGCCTACTACTCGGTGATCAGCCCTGAGGGCTGCGCCGCGATCCTCTTCCGCACCTCGGAGAAGGCGCCTGCGGCGGCGCGCGCGCTGCGCATCACCGCACCAGAGCAGCTGGCGCTCGGGGTGGTGGACGGCATCATCCCTGAGCCCGAGACACTCTCTGACGAATCCACGGTGACGCTCGCGCGCTCCATCTGGGAGACGGCGAGCGCCGCGTTCGACGAACTTGAGTCCATGAAAGATCTTGGCGAACTTCTCACCGCGCGCTATGCGCGATACCGCGAGTACGGCGCCTTTGA
>JBEDBF010000106.1:0-2566 GCA_041177405.1 Chloroflexota bacterium
GTCGTCGGACTGGATCGGCATCGTTACGCCGGAGAAGTCGATCACCTCTTGTGGGTAGCTACCGAGATAGACCGGATCGTGGAACCAGTGGCTGTCGGTGAGATCTGCACGCCGGGCGGCGTCACGATCCTCCGGCGAGTCACTCGCTGGGATCGCGGGACCGACGTTCATGACAATCCCCATTTCAATGTTGGGTCGCACCGCGCGGGCGGCACGTACCGTCAACCCGTGACCGAGCAGCAGATGGTGTGATGCGGAGAACGCAGCCTGTGCGTCTTCAATCCCTGGTGCCATGTCGCCGCTGAGATAACCGAGCCACGCGGAGCAGAGTGGTTCATTGAGCGTTGACCAGCGCGTCACTCGATCGCCGAGTGCTCCGACCACGATGCTTGCGTAATCGGCGAACGCCTGCGCTGTGTCGCGCGACGGCCAACCGCCGCGGTCTTGCAGCGCCTGGGGCAGATCCCAGTGATAGAGCGTGGGGAACGGTTCAATCCCCGCCTCAAGCAGATCGTCGACGAACTGCTCGTACCAGGCGAGCCCTTTCGGATTCACCGCGCCTGTGCCGTTCGGCAGAATGCGCGGCCACGCAATGGAGAAGCGATAGGCCGTTGCACCGAGCTCCTTTAGGACGGCGATGTCCTCGCGCCAGCGGTGATATGAATCGCATGCCGGCTCGCCGCTCTCGCCGTTGTGCGTCTTCCCTGGGATCGTTGCGAAGCGATCCCAGATGGATTCACCGCGACCATCTTCTTTAGTTGCGCCTTCGATCTGATAGGCGGCGGTTCCGAAACCCCAGGTGAAGTTTTTCGGGAATCGCCGCGCGAGTGCCGCCTGATCGACCATTCCTGACCCCTCCGTCCTAACTATGGAGTCGGCGCGCGCCACCTCTCGCAAAAAGGGTATCCACTGCCCATCGTTCGATATCTGCTGTTGCATCTGGTGCGCCAGTCTCGTCCACCGCCGCGCAATCATCGGTGGACGACTAGCCTCGGGTATATGACTGGTGACCCAGCACGGCTTGTGATTCCGTCGTTGCTCTCAGCGCCAAGCCTCGACGGCGCGCGCCGAATCCTGGTCATTCAGCCGCACTACGACGATGCCGATATCGCGGCGGGTGGGACGCTTGCAACCCTCGCTGATGCAGGGGCGGCCATTCGCTACTGCACGGTGCTGGACGACCTTGTCGGCGTGATTGACGAAACGCTTAGTGACGAAGCTGCCGCTGCCTCTCTGCTTCGCGATCAACGTGCCGCAGCCGCAATCATCGGGGTGAAAGAGCTGACGCATCTCGGATTTCCAGATGCGGGGAGTTGGAGCCGCTTTGATGTGCGCCCCCACCTCTTTCGCGAGATTCGCGACTTCCGCCCGGACGTGATCTTCACGGCAGATCCGTGGCTCAGCGTCGAAGCGCATCGCGACCACTGGGAGGTGGGCTCCGTTGCGGCGGAGGCGGCGATCCTCTTTGGCATACCGAAGTTGCCGTCGAGCAGCGCGAGTGTGGACGCGGCATGGCGTGCTGCGCCGCCGTTTGACCTGCGCGCAGTTGTCTTCTTCTACACCGATGAGCCCAACACCCTGTTCCCGATCGACGGGACGTGGGACCGGAAGTCAGCTGCCGTATCCGAGTATCGCGCTCAGTTTTCTGCCGAAGAGCTGCCGCAACTGGTCACAACACTTGACGCGAAGGCGGCTCAGGTCGCGCGAGTGGGGGTCGGGGCGGGACGCCTCCCTGCTGGAACATCGCGCGCCGAAGCACTCAAGGTGATCGACCCGAGAGCCCTTCACGGCGCACGCTGACGCGCCCTGCCGACTTCAGGGGGCGGGCGTACAATCTTCGGGATGCGTAAACCTGCAGCGCTCATTGCCCTTCTCGCCGTGGCGCTCGTGCTCGGCGGCTGTCAGGCCGCCTTCCCACCCTCGGCGGTGACGGAAGAGGGCCTCCTGATCGAGAACCTCTACGTCCTCGTCTTTGTGATGGCAGCCTTTGTCTTCGTACTGGTAGAGGGACTGATTATCTGGTCGGTCATCAAGTATCGGCGTAAGCCAACCGATGCCGGCCTTCCTGCTCAAACGCACGGCAACCTGGTGCTTGAGGTGATCTGGACGGTGATCCCGCTCGTTGCGGTTGTTGGCCTCTTCTTCGCATCATCACAGGTGCTCGGTGTTGTTGACGCCCGCAAGCCCGAAGAGGTTTCGGTGAAGGTGGAAGTCGTCGGTTATCAGTGGCAGTGGAAGTTCGGCTACCCAGCTGAGGGGATTGAGATCTACGGCACTGCCCAAAATTATCCAGAACTCGTTGTGCCAATTGATGAGCGCATCGAGGTCACGCTCGTGGCACAAGACGTGAATCATGGCTTCTACATCCCTGAGTTCCTCTTCCAACGCGACCTGGTCCCTGGGAAGGTGAACCACTTTGAGTTCACGCCGAACAAACTCGGCACATTTGCCGGTCAGTGTTCTGCGTTTTGCGGTCTCTTGCATCATGCAATGGGATTCACCGTGCGAGTGGTGACGCGCGAGGAGTACAACGCATGGCTCGTTGAGATGACGCCAGAGCCCGCAC
>JBEDBF010000107.1:0-6886 GCA_041177405.1 Chloroflexota bacterium
CATCACCACTGAGCAGTTCAACATCGGTGAGTCCGAAGCCGCGTTGCAGCGCCACCAGCCCACGCGCGTGTTCGGCGCTGGCGTCCGTTCGCGTACAGAAGAGATAGCCCTGTTGCCGAACATCAAGGTCCCACCCATCAAGCCCCGTGCGCGCTGGGAAGTCAAGATAAAGATCCAGTCCTTCGCGAACGAGCGCGTACTCATCGACGTTGTCATGTTGCAGGCGGAAGGCTCCGGTCGCTGCCGCGGTGGTCAGTGACGCGATCTCTGCACGCCGCTCCACGACCAACACCTGTAACCCTGCGCGTGCGGCATAGAAGGCGGATGCAGTGCCTGCGATCCCTGCGCCAATAATGATCAGATCAACGTTGCGTGGCGGAGCCCCCTCGATCAGCGCGGGTGCAAGGCTCATGCGCAACGACTCACGCGTGGATCGGCGTGCCGCCTGCGGCGATTAGCGCCGCGCGCAGCCGCTCAGAAATCGCTTCCGCGCCGCGCGCACCGTCAAGCAGACGTTCGCCGACGCCGAACCCTGCCGCACCTGCAGTGACGAGCGCAGGGATTTCATCCAGCGAGACATTTGTCGGGACGATGCGAGTAGAGGGTCGGGTGGCGAGAACGGAGCGAAGGAAGGCGGGGGCATTGATCGAAAGCGCAGGGAAGAGCTTCACCTGCGTGGCCCCCGCACGTTGAGCAAGCGTGATCTCCGTAGGGGTGAACGCACCAGGGAGCCAATCCACGCCAGCCGCGTGACATGCAGCGCCCGTTGCAGGATCTGTAATGGGCGAAACCACGATGCGTGCGCCTGCGCCGATCGCGCGCTGCGCCGTCTCCGCGTCGAACACGGTTCCCACACCAACGGCGAGTTGTGCGTGGGTAGCCGCAAGGCGCTTGATCGCCGCATACGCCGCTGACTCCGCCCCCTCGCCGCGCAGGAGAAGTTCAAGCGCGGGAACGCCGCTTGCGACGCACGCGTCGGCCCAATCGCTCACCACCGACTCGTCCAGTGGACTGATCGCGGGGAGAAGTCGCGCGCGCGAAAGCACGGCGAGCGGGCTGGCTACGGGACGAACCTCTGGACTCATGGCGCGATTCTCCCACGCGCACGTGGGCTTGGGGCGCTGCGCCGCTCTGGTACGCTCGTCTCATGGCGAAGACGATCGTCCAGAAGATTTGGGATCAGCATGTGGTGAGCCAAGATGAGGGGGCGCCCGCCATCCTCGCGATCGACCTGCACCTGATCCACGAAGTGACCAGTCCGCAGGCGTTCACCGGCCTCCGCGCTCGCGGCCTGAAGGTTCGCCGGCCCGATAAGACGGTCGCCACCGCCGACCACTCCATTCCGACCACACCACGCAACCTGCCGATCGCCGACGAGGCGGCGGCGACCCAGGTGAAGCAACTCGAGACGAACTGCAACGAGTTCGGCATTCCGCTGCACGGCTGGGAGTCGCCGAACCAGGGGATCGTCCACGTCATTGGGCCAGAGCTCGGCCTCACGCAACCGGGCGCAACCATTGTCTGCGGCGACTCGCACACCGCCACGCACGGCGCCTTCGGCGCGCTCGCATTCGGGATCGGCACGAGCGAGGTGGAGATGGTGCTCGCGACGCAGTGCCTGCTGCAGCGCACGCCAAAGACATATCTCGTCCGTGTTGACGGAACGTTGCAGAAGGGGGTCTCCGCAAAGGACATCATCCTCGCCCTGATTGCGCGCATCGGCGTGGGCGGCGGCACCGGCCACGTCTTCGAATATGCCGGCGAGGCGATCCGCGCCCTCTCGATGGAGGAGCGCATGACGATCTGCAACATGAGCATCGAAGGCGGTGCGCGCGCTGGACTCGTGGCGCCGGACGAGACCACATTCGCGTATCTCAAAGGCCGCCCACACGCGCCACAGGGTGCAGCGTGGGACGAGGCGGTCGCTCGTTGGAAGCAGTTGCCGAGTGATCCAGGGGCAACCTATGACAAAGAGATCGTTATTGATGCAAACACCCTTGAACCGATGGTCACGTACGGGACGAATCCCGGAATGGGCCTGCCGATCAGCGGCAACGTCCCAGATCCAGCCACGGAGAGCGACCCCGCGAGCGCACGCGCACTGACCCGCGCACTCGAGTACATGGATCTCACCGCTGGGCAGAGCATCTTGAATCAGCCAGTCAACACCGTCTTTATTGGGAGTTGCACCAACGGCCGCATCAGCGATCTGCGCATCGCGGCGAACGTCTTCAAGGGGAAGCGTGTGGCGAGCGGCGTGCGCGTGATGGTGGTGCCTGGCTCCGCTGACGTGAAGCGCCAGGCGGAGCGCGAAGGGCTCGACACGATCTTCCGCGACGCTGGCGCCGATTGGCGCGAAGCGGGCTGCTCGATGTGCATCGCCATGAACGGCGATCAGCTCGCACCGGGCGAATACGCAATCAGCACGTCCAATCGCAACTTCGAAGGTCGCCAAGGGTGAGCGGCCGCATCACCGATCCACGGACGCTCGCCTGATGGGCGCGCCGAAGGTTGAGCGCTTCAGCAGCGCCCTGATCCCGCTCCCAGCAGAGAACGTGGACACCGATCAGATCGTGCCGGCGCGCTATCTGAAAGTGGTCGTGAAGTCCGGACTCGCCGATGCCCTCTTCCACGACTGGCGCTTCAACGAAGACGGCAGCAAGAAGACGCCGCCATTCGTCCTTGACGATCCGCGCTATGCCGGGCGAGCGATTCTCGTTGCGGGCGACAACTTCGGAACCGGATCGAGCCGCGAGCATGCGCCGTGGGCGCTCGATGCGTTCGGCATCAAGGCGATCATCTCCACCAGCTTCGCCGACATCTTCAAGAACAACGCGCTCAAGAACGGAATCCTTCCGATCGTGGTGGACGCATCGCTGCATGCACAGCTGATGGATGTTGCGCGAAGTGGCGACGCAGCGATGGCGAGCATTGACCTGGCAACTGCCACCCTCACCACGCCGAGCGGCGCATCGGTGAAGTTCGTCATCGATCCGTTTGCGCAGAAGATGCTCCTCGCAGGGCTCGACGAACTCGATGTTGTCCGCTCCAAAGAGGCCGACATTGCGGCGCATGAGCGCGCCCATCCGGGAACGATCAACACCAAGGCACCACAGGTGCGTCAGTGAGCGGCGACGCGGCGAAGCAGAAGAGTCCCTACGACCGACCGAGTGACCCTGCAAAGCGTCACTCCGCCGCCATGACCGACGGCCCAGACCGCGCACCAGCGCGGGCGATGCTGAAGGCGATCGGTTTCACCGACGAAGACCTCGCCAAGCCGATCATCGGTGTTGCCACCACCTGGATCGAGACGATGCCGTGCAATTACAACCAGCGCGAGCTCGCCGATGCGGTGAAGCGCGGCATTCGGCGCGCGGGCGGCACGCCGATGGAGTTCGGCACGATTTCCGTCTCCGACGGAGTCGCCATGGGGACCGAAGGGATGAAGGCGTCGCTGATCTCGCGTGACCTCATCGCCGACTCCATTGAACTCGTTGCGGCGGGTCACAGCTTTGACGGCATCGTCTGCCTCACCGGTTGCGACAAGACGAGCCCTGGCGCCGCGATGGCGCTCGGTCGCCTCAATATTCCAGGGCTCATCCTCTATAACGGCACGATTCTGCCCGGATCCTTCAACGGGAAGGACGTCACCGTGCAGAGCGTCTTTGAGGCGGTCGGCGCCTACCGCGCGGGGAAGATCAGCGCCGAAGAGCTCTGGGCACTTGAGAACGCCGCCTGCCCAGGGCCTGGCGCGTGCGGCGGACAGTTCACCGCAAACACAATGAGCATGGCGATGGAGGTGCTCGGTCTCTCCCCCGCTGGCCTAAACGGCATCCCAGCGCCCGACCCAGACAAGATCGCAGCGGCGGAACGCTCGGGCGAGATCGCCGTGCAACTCGTGCGCGATGATGTTCGTCCACGCACACTCGTTACCGAGCGCGCCCTTGAGAATGCGATTCGCGCGGTCGGTGCAACCGCAGGTTCAACGAACGCCGTGCTGCACCTGCTCGCGATTGCACGCGAGTTTGATCTCCCGCTTGAGATTGAGGCCTTTGAGCGACTCGGAGAGTCAACGCCCGTGATCGGCAATCTCATCCCTGGTGGTAGTTACGCCGCGCTCGACCTCTACAAGGCTGGTGGAATCGCCTTGGTCTTGCGGGAGCTCGTCTCGGCCAACCTGCTGCACGTCGACGAACGCACCGTTGACGGACGAACCATTGGTGAGATCGCTGGAAGCGCAGTGGAGACGCCTGGCCAGAAGGTGATCTTCCCGATCAGCGCACCGCTGTCGCCAAACGGTGGACTCACCGTGCTTCGCGGATCACTCGCACCTGAAGGGGCGATCGTCAAACTCGCCGGACACTCTCGACGCCATCACAGCGGTCCCGCGCGCGTCTTCAATGGTGAGGAGGCCGCCTTCGCGGCGATTCGCGCGAACAGCGTCAAGGCGGGTGACGTGGTGGTGATTCGCTATGAAGGTCCCGTTGGCGGACCCGGGATGCGCGAGATGCTCGCCGTCACCGCCGCACTCGTTGGCCAAGGACTTGGCGATCAGGTTGCGCTGATCACCGACGGACGATTCTCGGGCGCAACGCATGGCTTCATGGTTGGCATGGCTTCATGGTTGCGCACATCGCACCAGAGGCGGCACTTGGCGGACCGATTGGCCTGATTGAAGAGAACGACACGATCACCATTGACGTTGCGGCACACGAGCTGCGACTCGAGGTTGATGAGGCAACGCTCGCGAAGCGCCGCGCAGCGTGGCGCGCACCGGCGCCGAAGTACACGAGCGGTGTCTGGGCGAAATATGCGGCACTCGTGAGCAGCGCCTCTGATGGCGCCATCACCACAGGGAAGCGACTGAAGCGCGCACTCGACACCGCGGCCGAATAGCGAGGAGGAAGCATGAGCGCAAAGAAGGCGGTTGATCCTCGCGATCCACGACGCGGCCTTCGTGGACTCGACGTCCCCGTCATCCCGGGGAGTGAACCGCCAGATCCTGAGCGTGCGGCGGAGCAGGAGCGGCGCGGAATGCTCGGCGTGAAACTGATCGTTGGAGGGCTTGTGGGAACCGCCATCATCTTCACGATCCTCGACATCATCGCCCAGCGACTCGGAGGTTGATCTGAGCAGCTCGCAGTTCGCCGCCACCGCCGCTGAGCGATTCCCAACGGGACTCCCATCCGCCTCCGTTGATGCCGCCCTCATGAAGAAGATTGGCGCAGAGGCCGCGGATGACCTGGTGCACCTGATTCGCGCCGAGAGCGTCAATCCACCCGGAAACGAGACGCGCGCTGCAAAGGTGCTTATTGAACTGCTCAAGCGCGAAGGACTGGAACCCGAGTTCTACGAGCCGATCCCCGACCGCGGCAATGTCAGCGTGCGCCTACGCGGCAGCGCCTCCGCCGCCAATCCAACACTTGATCCGCGCGACAAAGTGAACGGTGCACTGCTCCTCTTTGCACACCTTGACGTTGTTCCCGCCAATCAAGACGGATGGACCGTGAACCCATTTGAAGGCGTCGTCAAGGATGGCTACGTCTGGGGCCGCGGCGCAGTCGATATGAAGGGGGCGCTCGCCGTCCAAGTAGCCGTGATCCGACTCCTCTGCGCCCGCGCACGCGCGGCTGGCCTCAACCCAGCGAAGGATCCAATCCCCGGACTTCGACGAGACATCATCCTCACGGCCACCGCGGATGAGGAGACCGGCGGCGAGGACGGGATTGCGCTCGTCCTGCGCGATCGGAAGCACTGGCTTGACGCCGCAGTTGGACTCACTGAAGCGGGGGGCATGACGATCACCGCCGCTGGTCGGCGCATCTATCCGCTGCAGGTTGCTGAGAAGGGCTTCGCCCGATTCAACATCACGGTAAGTGGACGATGGGGACACGCCTCCATGCCAGACAGCGACAACGCCCTTCTGCGCGCCGCGCAGATCGTGGAGCGCGTCTCCGTCCCTGGCCCAGTGCAGTTCGTCAAGGAGAACGAGGCGCTCGTTGGCGCACTCCGTGCGGCGCTCCCTGAGCAGGCGATCAAGCGCCTCGAGCGCCTCCTCGCCGAGAGGACCTTCAGCGACGCGGTGCCACTCAATAGCGAAGCGCCCACCGCAGGGTGCGCCCCCGAGCTGCTCCGTGCACTCCGCGCCGTCCTGCGCGACACGTTTGCGCCAACGATCATCGCCTCCGGAATCCGCTCCAACGTCCTTCCAGGCTCTGCAACGCTCACCGTAGACAGCCGCATCCTGCCAGGGACCACGCGCGAGCAGGCCCAGGCCAACATGCTGGAACGAATCGGCGCCGACCTTGCGCCGTTTGTGAAAGCGGAGTTGACCGAGTATGGACACGCGGTGAGCAACCCAATGGATCATGAAATCCTCGGCATTGCATCTGCGGCGATTCGCGCTCGCGACAGTGAGGCCATCCTGATGCCAGCGGTTGCGCCGTACGCGACCGACGCGAAGATCACCGTTCCCGCCGGGATCCCAACCTACGGTTTCTCACCGTATCTCCTCGATCCGAACGAGAGATTCATGGAGCGTTTCCACGGCGTGGATGAGCGAGTGTCAGAGGCGGCACTCGCCTGGGGCGTCGAAGTGCTCTACGACGTCACGATGGGCTACGCGGGGGAGTAACAGGGGCGCGCGTCGCAAGCGCCGCAACCGCTGCCGCAACAAGTCCGCGCTCTGCTGCGGGAAGTCGACGCACCACGCCAACAAACTGCTCGGCACGTCCGCGATCAATGGCGGTGAGCATCGCCTCACCCGCCGCCGCCAGCAGGTGCACGCGCCGACGCTTATCTTCGGCGGCGATCACGCGCAACAGTTTGCGTGATACGAGTCCGGCAACGAGTCGACTGGTGGCTGAGTGTGATCTGCGGAGTTCCA
>JBEDBF010000108.1:0-2967 GCA_041177405.1 Chloroflexota bacterium
CGGGGCAACTGGCTCCAGATCTTCTGGTGGCAGGTTCGCGTTCGCCGTTGAGAAGCTCAAGACGAGATCGCCCGATGAGTGTTCGCCCACACCACCAACGCGCGCGATCCCCATCACCGCCCGCTGCGCGAGGCGATCAAGTTGCATCGGCAGGAGCGGTGCATCTGTGGCGACGATCACAATGATTGAGCCCGCCCCACCGCGCGGATCGTCAGCGGCGGACGCAACCTGCGGTGCGCTCTTGTATGGAAGTGGGTAGCGCGCAACGTCAAGCGGACCTCCGTCGCCGCCTAGTGATGCTCCGCGGATCGTCAGGCGATGACGGCGACCGTGATTCGCTTGAACGAATACGCCGACCGTGTATCCGCCCATCTCTGCTGGGAGTTTGCGACTTGAGGTGCCACTCCCCCCTTTGAAGCCGTGGCAGATCATTCCGGTTCCTCCACCAACGCATCCACGCGGAACCGGCGCGCCGGCAGGAAGGGCGGCGGCGGCATCAAGTGCCGCGCGCGCATGCGCTGCGGTGACATGGAATCCGTTCACGTCGTTGAGCACGCCATCCCAGGTCTCTCCGACCACGGGGAGGCTCCATGCTGGCGCGCCAACCACGTGATCCAGCGACCAGCGAATCATCTCGTCGTGCACCACGCCAACCGAGTGGGTATTCGTAATGCAAATGGGCGTAGTAAGGAAGCCCGATTCGCGCACCCACTCGAGTCCGGTCATTTCACCATTCCCATTGAGTCGATGTGTGCCGGCAAAGAGCGGGTGTCCCATCTGATTGAGCGCCTGTGGGAGGATCGCTGTGACGCCGGTGCGTACAGGCCCGCTGCCGCGTACGAGTGGTCCGCTCCCTTCAACGATCGTTTCCGCTGCAACGCGCACGCCCGCCACATCACTGATCGCATTGCGAGCGCCGTGGGCAAAGCGGCCAATCTTGATCCCGAGGTCTAGAGCGCGCTCCGGTCGCGTCATACGGGGCACACGCGCTTCATGTCCCACGTCCTAGGCGCTGCGCGCGCTCGGCGGCATAGAGCGTGATCGCGGCCGCAACGCCCATGTTCAAGCTCTCGGCGCGTCCGAGCATTGGGATGCTTGCGGTTGCGCTACACGCGTTTCGAAGTGTCCTTGAGAGGCCCTCCGCCTCAGTCCCAACCACGATCGCTGCGGGTGCCTTGTACGAAAGAGATGCATAGTCTCCCGGCGCATCACCCGCCGTCGCAATCGTCTCCCCTGGCCAGCGCGCGAGAAGCTCACACGAAAAATTGGCACGGAGAAGATCGAGCCCATCGTGGCGCGGACGCACTCCACGCTATATGCGTCACATGCATCACCAACCAGGAGTACGCCCCCCGCCGCTACTGCATCTGCGCTGCGGATGCAGCTGCCAAGATTCCCAGGGTCACGTGGCGCCTCAAGCATCAGCCACCGAGAAGCGGTGGCCGGATCGATCGCGGTAAAACTTCGCGCAGCGTGGTCTGGTTCTGAAAAGATGCCGAGCTGCGGCTGGGGATTGTCGCGACCGGTGATCTTTGCAAGCACCTCATCTGTGACCTCAATGACGCGCTCGGCGGCTACCGCGCTCCGCGGCGCATCTGGCGTGACCAGGAGCAGCGCTGCTCGCCAACCACCAGCGGCCGCCTCAGCGAGCGTCCGCTCCCCCTCCGCCATAAATCGCCGCTGCTCCAGTCGCCCTTTGCGGGTGCGTAGCTCACGCAACTCTTTGACGAGCGGGTTGCTGAGGCTCTCGATACGCTCATGCCGAACTCCGTCTGTTGCGCTCATCCCTAAACAATAGCCGCATCAGCCCCCTCGCCATAAGATGAGGTCCATCTATGAAGATCAGCATTATTGGCGCGGGCAGCACGTACACCCCAGAGCTGATTGAAGGAGTCGCAGAGGGTCGGCTCGGCGCTCCGATCGACGAACTTCTCTTTATGGACGTGGATGCCGAGCGCCTACAGATTCTTGGCGCTCTGGCACGCAGGATGTTTGACCGGGCGGGATGGCCGGGACGCCTTACGTTGACTACGTCGCGCGCGGAGGCGCTTGATGGGGTGGATGCCTGCCTCCTGCAGTTCCGAATCGGCGGTTCGGCTGCACGAGTGCTTGATGAGTCCATTCCTCTCACACACGGTGTGATCGGCCAGGAGACGGTCGGCCCGGGCGGCTGGGCAAGCGCGCTCCGAACCATTCCACCCGCCCTCGAGATTGCAGAGGAGCTCGCTCGCCGGAGTCCGAAGGCCTGGCTGCTTGACTTTGCAAATCCGGTCTCCATCGTCAGCCAAGCGCTGATCAGTGAGGGGCATCGAGCGGTTGGTCTCTGCAATGTTGCCATTGGCGTCCAACGGATCGCCTCTGCACATCTTGGCGTGGAGCCACAGCGCGTTGAGGTGGAGTCGGCTGGACTGAACCATGCCGCGTGGTATCGCGACATTCGCGTGGATGGGGTGTCACAGTTTGAGAGCCTCTTGCTCAACGCCAACGCCGAACTGGCCGAATTTGCAAAGGTTCCGGGGGAGGAGCTGCAGCGAGAGCGAGCGGCACCGAGCTACTACCTCCGCTACTACCGCGAGGCCGAGTCGGTACTCGCGGAACAGCGAGCCTCAGGGACGAGAGGAGGTGAAGTTGCGCGGATTGAGTCTGAGTTACTCAACATGTTCAAGGATCCGCAGCTTGACCGCAAACCTGAACTCCTCGAGCGCCGAGGTGGTGCCTACTACTCAACAGCGGCGCTGGATCTCATCGCCGCGTTGACAGGCGTGCGCCCAGCTCGGCTGGTGGTCAACGTTCGCAACCGTGGCGCAATCCCTGACCTTCCAAGCGATCTTGTGATTGAAGCGCTCTGTGACGTTAGCGCTGACGGTGCACGACCAATCCGTATTCCTCCACTCGGCGGCGCGCGAAAGGATCTGATGCTGCAGCTTGGGGAATTTGGAGTAGCAACCGCAGTGGCCGCCTCTTCAC